>JAGQPW010000070.1 GCA_020426515.1 Planctomycetaceae bacterium
AGATTTTGCAGTTCCGCAAAAGCTGGCTGCTTCGCGGCCAGTTTGTCGTAATGATTACTGAACAGCATGGCGAATTCCTCTGTGCTCTCGCGCGTTTGAGCGGAATCGAAACGCTGTCCACCGGCGTTGGAAAATTCTTCCTGCGCCAGCAACTGAACGCGCGGACCGGCGAGGCGGAACATGGTCCGATCTGCGTTTGTCTGCAGAGGCTCATACCGGGGCACAAACCACCAGCGCTGCAGACTGTTGCCCTGCGGCGCCAGCAGCGAGAGATGACTGCGTATTCCTTTGACTCCTGCAGGTTCAATGCCCAGGCTGATGCGTTTCATCCGCAGGTCGGCTTCCACCAGAATCGTCGAGAAGTGCGTGTTGCGGGGGACGCCCCAGATGCTGATGTCCTGCTGGCCCAGAATCTGACTCATCACCTTGTAGCGTTGTGCCGCTCCGGAACTTGTTGTCGGTGAAGAGTTCTGACGCAGATACTGTTGCAGCCTCGCCATGTTTTCGTTGCTCGGATCAATTGAGCAGCCGATGGTCTCTTCCCCGCTCATGACCGAACGCAGTGCGACCACCAGATCATCCAGCAGCAGTGGCGGTCGATCGGATTCGACGCCGAGGAGTCGCCCTTGCGAATCCGGGACGAAGCCTTCGGCGGGCCCCACCAGCAAGACATCCCGTCCGGCGACATCGACGATCACTTCATCGACTCGCATGAGCCCACCAAGCGCCTGGACTGCAAGTGGCACCTCTTCTCCCGCTGCCAGCGCCCTGGCCACCTGCTGTTCGACTTCACGCAGCGACAGCACCCGTTGTTCCGTAGACTCCACGAGACCGGCGGGCAGCTTTTCTTCCAGATACTCGCGTTTGCGTGCTTCGAGTACGGTCGTCGCTTCGCGGTGGGGGACGGTCGTGGAGACGACTCCCTGTGGATTGATCTCGATTCCGGCGGCGTTCTGGTTGCCGCCATTGTTGCCTCCGTTCCCATTCCCGATCTGGGCCAACAGGGGCGATGGTGACAACAACACAAGTGTTGCGAGGCAAACTGGATAGAAAGTGGACGTCATTGCAGTGCACCGAAAAGAAAGTAAGGGCTTCCCTTCTTTATACGGGCTTCGGTGCAATGTCTCCCGCGTTTTCTGCGAGAAATTACCGATGTCGAGGCGGTCGGCGGTGACTCAGGTGCAGATACAGGTATGTCTGCACCAGCGCTGTAAAGGGGATGACCACGAGAAATGCGCCTGGGACCGTACTGGCCAGTTGCAGCACGACGAAGGACAGCAGCGCCATGGGCAATACCAGCGTCAGATTTCCTGAACTCAAACTCCAGGCTTCGCTCAGGGCCTCGATCGGTCCTGTACTCTTGTGCACGAGCACGAACGGATACATTCCCCACATCGCCGCCAGAACAAGTCCGGGCACGATGAAGAGCACCAAGCCAAGGGCGACGCAACTGAAATAGATCGATGTGGCAATCAGCATCGAACGTAAGTGCGGCGCAACATGGAGAATGCTGAACACATCGGGCCGCTCGCCAGTGGCCAGATGAAAGTAGAACTGTGCATGCCCCAGCGTCACGGACGCGTAGACCAGCACGGATCCCAGCCCGAGAAGTACGAAGAACGCCAGACTACCAAACAGCGGATTTTTTTGCGCCACGAACAGCATGATCACCGCTGGTGTGAGGACAACCACGGCTCCCATCAGCGTGACCAGCAGGTCAATCAGTGATGCAAAAATACAGAGTCCCGCGTTGCGTGAAAACATTTCCCAAGCTCGGCGGAAAATATCGGCAATATCGCGTGGGATGACTTCAGAATGAGCAAGTGCCTCGAGGAAACCGACGCCGCAATAGCGGCACTCCAGATCTTCCGGTGACCGAGGACTGCCACAGTGAGCACAGTCGAGAGCGGAATCGTTGCCGCCTGTTGCTTCCGTGTCCGGAAAGCCTGTCTCGATGTTGTGGACATCGTGAGAGCGTTCGGAAGGGAGTTGCTGTCGCCACGGTTCGCTGGACGACTGCCCGGCACCAGCCGGTGCCATTGTGCTGTCCACCGGCGATTCGTCGGGCACCCAGATTGCTTCGCCGCATGCCGGACAATTTACGCGCTGCCCCGCCTTGCGATCCGGAGTTCGCAGCAAGGTGTCGCAAGCCGGGCAATCAAACTCAATGGGCACGAATACAACCCCGAAACTGAGGGGAGACTCTTGACGATACCGAAAATTTGGCCGCAAGGAAATGATCGTCCGGAGGCCCTGTGCAGGAAGCCAAAGTTCCGCTGGACGACACCTCCTCCTCATCTGCATGACAACCAGTTACATTAAAGTCGCCGCGCCAGACTGTCGTCACGCCGGTCACGCAAACTTGCGCAGCGGGAGCAGAAATGAGCCATTGGCAAAAGTCGGTAGAGGCACGAGTCTTCTTTGCGTGCCTGATGTCATGTGGACTGACAGGAATTCTTGGATGTGGTGGGGCTGCGACGGAAGGCCCTGCCACACCAACTCCAGCGGCTGAAGCAAAGACCGCAGATACCCCCGGAGCGACACCTGCGGCAGCACCGGTCGTCTCCTCGTTGAACCTCGCATGGCTGCCGGAATCAACCGAAATCGTCGTGCAACTGCAGGTGGGACAACTCGTCAAAGCCGAGAGTCTGGCGATGCTGTTCGCCGGACCAATTGCAGAAAGTCTGACGCCCGGATTTGGCATCACGCTCGATCAGATTGAGCGCGTTACACTGGGGGTGGGCGGACTGCAGGGACTCGACAACGAGCAACTGGTTATGGGCCCCCAGGGACTGGCTCCACTGCAGCAAAGTACGGTGCTTGTGGTTCATGCGAATCGCGATCTGAGTTTGGAAACACTGCAGGCCGGGAACGAAACTCGACAACATGGACAACGCGATTACGTTGTCGGAAATGCCGGTGTCCCCGTCTGCGCTGCTCTGCTGGATGCTCGGACTGCTGTTCTGGCGAGCGAGGAATTTCTGAAGGAAATCCTCGATGGAAAATCAGCCGTCGATGTGAGCCGGTTCCAGTTCGTCAATGGTGCGGCCGATGTGACCATTGCGTTCGCTCCAAAGGATCGCTCGGTGTTTCAGGGGGATGGAAGCGGTGCCCCGTCGCCGCGCGCGCAACAGGTCGTCGAGTCGATCAAGCAACACGCAACAGCCGCTGGACTGGAAATCACCTTTGGTACTGAAACCAATTTTGGTGTGCAGGTTGCCTGTGATACCTCTAAGGCCGCTACGACGTTGTCGACTCAGCTGCGCGAGTTGCTGATTGAGCAGCAGGCGGCTGCCGATCCTGACCAACCTCCCTTTGCCAAGGAGCTGCTCGAATACGCCCAGACGCTGGCACGCGGAAACGTCGCAACTCTGGGTTCAAAACTGACCGCGCCCACAACGCAGCAGATTGTCGGTTATGGCCAGATGTTCGCCGCGCTTGCTTTGGCGAGCTCCAGCAATGACATGTTGCCTGGGGCTCCTCCTAGTCCGTCGCTGGAAGAGTTACTGGCACGTGCGACGCCAGCCGCCGAGAGTGAGAATCTCCCCACAGGCAGTGAAGCTGCGGCTGCAATTCTCTGGACACATCTCGATGACTTTTACAGTTCCGACGACCTGATTCCACCGGACCAGCTTGAGGCCCGAATCTTCCTGCATGCGGGAGACGCTGCAAAAATTGCTGCTGCGGGGAACATGAGAGTGACTCAGGCCCGTTCCGGTGAACGAGACCTGCGTCAGAACTTCGATCAGGTTGCGGGAGATCAGCGAACGGGAAGTCTGACCTCTATCGATCGGTCTAACGGCTTCGACCCGCAGCCTGCCAACGGGATCATGTTTCCGATTGTTTTCCAGCACCCTGAACCGATGATCGAACAGATCTCGATTCTGTCCGGACAGATCGACCTGCTGGTGGCATCCGCGCTGGAGCCAACTCGCACGGTGACCATCAAGGAACTCATCGAGCAGGCCGGCACCGATCCCCTGTACACGTCCATCGGAATGACGATTGAACGGTTGCGTGATGAGTTTTCCGGGAACGAGTCGATCCGTATTCGTACCAACGCCAGCGGCCTTTTGGGAGACCTGATGGTCCTGGACAAGAATGGGGATCGATCGTTTGAAATCTGGAGCTCCGGCTCACTCGAGCCGAACGGAGCATCCCAGTACCGCCTGGATGCGTCGGAAGGAAATATTGCCGACGACACTCAGGTTCGCTTTCAAGTGCTGAGTGGACTGAAAAGTGTGACCGTCGCGTTCACGTTCAAGGATCTGCCCGTCCCGATGCCCGAA
Organism: Planctomycetaceae bacterium; assembly: GCA_020426515.1. GTDB lineage: Bacteria > Planctomycetota > Planctomycetia > Planctomycetales > Planctomycetaceae > JACKHO01. The sequence continues at coordinate 4,290 of JAGQPW010000070.1, forward strand.
CGATTACCTTCAGCGGATCAGCTGAAATTGGCGCATTGGACTCCCACCGAACTGCCGGAAGCGCTGCCGGAAGGGCTGAACATGGATGCCCGCTGTCATTGGAGTCAGTTTCAGTTTCTGGATGCCGACGGCAACCCGCAGCCTCGTCCGCTTGATGTCGATGTCGATCTCACCGGCCCGCTGGCCTGGCAGATCATCGCCATCGGGAAGTATGAGTTTCAATCTGTTGCCACCGCAGCCGGTCCACTGGCACGCAATGGGCAGTTGTACGATGTTGAGCCATACGAGCGGCTCGTTTCACTGGAGGAAGTCCAGGTCGCCCCTGGAACAACTCCTCGGGCCCGTTTTTCCTTTGCCCGTCCCGAGGGAACGCCTGATCAGCTCACTGAATTGCTGGGACAGCTCAGCATCGTTACGGCTGAGAAAGTGGACTTTGTTGAACTGCCGCACGTCTTTGCTGATGGTGCCTCCGAACTGACGCACCCGCTGCTGACTGAACGCGGGATTGAGTTGAAGCTGGAGAAGATTGACAACTCCTACACTATCACAGCTGTCACCACGTCCCCGGAATCCCTCGGAGCCATGGAAGTTCTTTCCGTTGATCGCGGACCTCTTGACGACTTGTACGGAGGACGGTCAGGACTCGATGGCGCGGTGCAGTACATGTTCAGCGCCGAAGAGGGCATTCCGACCAATGCCGTTGTCCGTCTGCAACTCTACAGCGGTATTCAACGGCACGACATCCCCTTCAAGTTCACGAATCTGCCGATCCCCGCAGAGCCGAAAAATGAGTAGCGTTTAGGGGCGGCTTGATGCCCCTCCTGCCAATGCCGGCTGATCAGGAGACATCGCCACGGGTCACTCGCAGCACTTCTTCCAGTGTTGTGAGCCCCTTGGCCGCCATGCCGTATCCGCACTGCCGCAGCGTGATCATGCCGCGTTCCAGCGAATGTGCACGGATGGCCGAAGTGCTGGCTCGGTCAACACACAGACGGCGGATTTCGTTGTCGTTGAGCAGCAGTTCATAGACGCCGTTTCGACCGGTGTATCCAATGTCGCGGCAGTTGCGACAGCCAACCGGTTCGTAAAGAGTCTCCGTCTGATCCCTGGGAAAATCCTCGGGAATGTCGGCATCACTGATGGGGACAGCACGTTTGCACTTCGGACACAGCAGCCGCAACAATCGCTGCGCCAAAACACCTTCCACTGTACTGGCGACGAGATACGGCTCCACGCCCATATCGACCAGTCGGGTGAATGCCCCGGGAGCATCATTCGTGTGCAGCGTGCTGAACACCAGGTGACCCGTGAGCGAGGCCTGGATAGCACTTTGTGCTGTTTCGCCGTCACGAATTTCGCCGATCAGCACCACATCGGGGTCGTGACGCAAAATCGATCGGAGTGCTGCGGCGAACGTCATTCCGATTTTCGATTGCACCTGAATCTGGCTGATGCCATCCATGTGGTATTCCACCGGGTCTTCGACCGTAATGATCTTCGTTTCCGGCGACTTGATTTCGTTCAGGGCGCTATACAGGGTGGTCGTTTTACCACTCCCTGTGGGCCCTGTGACCAGCACGATTCCGTGCGGCAGCGAGATCAGTTTGTAGAACGGGTCGGAGATCTCCGTTGGCATGCCGACATTGGCGAGGTTGAACACCATCCGCTGTTTGTCGAGAAGTCGCAGCACTACGCCTTCGCCATGCAGCATGGGAATGATGGAGACACGCACATCAATCTCGCGGCCCTTCACTCGCACATTGATGCGACCATCCTGCGGGAGACGTTTCTCGGCAATGTTCAGCCTCGACATGATCTTCAGGCGAGTGACGATTGCCGACGAAAAGTGATGGATTTCGGGCGGCGTCGGCTGGACTCGCAGCAGCCCGTCGACGCGAAAGCGAATGACGAAGCCACTCTCCTGTGGTTCCAGGTGCACGTCGCTCGCTCGTTGTTCCAGTGCTTCCATCAGCAACTCGTTAACGAGCCGAATGACCGAAGGGGCCTGTGCCGTCTCCGCCAGTTCGCCTAACTCGGATGGCAGCTCATCGAGCAGTTCGACGCCCCCTTCTGCGGTCCGCTGGGCCACGAGCTGATTGATCGTGTCTCCCCCCATTCCCAGGTGCTGCTTAATTCCTTCGACGATTTCTTCGCGCAGCGCCAGGACCGGCTCAATCTGCATTCCGCTGATGGCGGCGAGTTCATCGAGCGCTTCGAAGTCGAACGGGTCGGCCGTGGCCACATTCACGTGGCCATTCTCGCGCGCGATTGGAAGCACTTCGTGGCGGAAGATGGCGGTCGTGGGAAACTTCTGCAGCAACTGCGGTTCGATGTGCAGATCTTTCAGTGAGACGAACCGCATGCCAAGATCGTGCGCGAGCGTTCGCAACACCTGCTCTTCCGTCACGACTCCCATGGATAGCAACTGTCGATCGATCCGCTCGCCACTGGACAGCCGCCTCGCTTCCTCAACTTGCTGTCGAGTTGCGAGCTTCTGCTCAATGAAGAGTTTCCCAATGTCCATAAGGCTTCACTGCTGACGAATCAAAGGATGACGACAACTCGATTCAGACATCAGTTGAATCGGGAATGGTGACACAATTCCAAAACGCGCGGCTGGACCTAGCGTCCACCGCCCCGTCCGCCGCGACCGCTCCGTGGGGAGTTGTTTCCCCCGGAAGCGGGCGGTGGACCTCCGCCAAATGGAGAGCCACCGCCAAATCCACCAAAGCGACCACCTCCCTGGGGACCGCCTCCGCCGGGAAATCCACCGCCACCACCCTGCAGGCGTTCCCGCATTCGCTGTTCGAACATCTGTCGAATCTGATCCTGATCGTTCCGATTGTCGCCGCCGGAAGATGACGGGGAGGATGAGGACGGAGAGGAGTTGTTCGTGCTGGAGGATCGTGTGCTGCTGGAGCTGACCTTTACTTTGGGCATCAATGAACCAAGGGCCTGCTGAATGACAGCGGAACTGGTGTTCTGCAGGGCCACCACGCGTACGGTCCGCTTCGATTCTCGTGCGGCCTCATCAATCTGGTGGACCAGCGTTTCGACTTCCCGAAACACGGAGTCACTGGCGGAGACGATCAGCGTGTTTGTATTCGCGTCAACGGCCAGCGTCATGCGGATATCCGGTCGACGCTGGTTGCGGTCGTTCCCGCCGCCTCCACGACCTCCACCAAACATTGCTGCCAGCGCGTTGGCGCCAGCCCGTGACTGGGCCTGATTGTCTTCGAGGTAGTCCTTATAAACATCTCTCACAATCGCATGAATTTCACTGACATCGGCGTACTCCACCGGAATTCTTCCGGGGACCCGGTCACGAAGACTGTTGGGCCATTCGGTCGCATCCAGAACCTTCAGCCACTCTTCCACTTCCTGCACTTTGCTCTTGGGACCACTGACCATCAAGGCGTTCAGGTTGGGCTCAGGAACAATCTTCAGTCCCGAGGAGGATGTTCCCAGCGAGTCGAGGCCGGTCATGCTCATCATGCTTGAACCAAGATTCTGCATGCCGCCCATCATCCCGCCAAAACCACCACCGGCTGAACTGGAAACAACCGAGACATTGGCATCCGGAATGAGTTGCTCCAGCATGGCTGCTGTTTCGGTTGCATCCGAGGCCTGCAGGGGAAACACAGTCCAAGCGGTGCTGGGGGGGATTACGCGCATTGTTGATGAGATCAGCTCTTCCAGGCGGTCCAGCGCTGCCGGATCCGACGAGGACAACAGCAACTCATCACCCAGCAGTGTGATAGAAACCGGGGGCTGGGCGGATGGTGACTTTGCCGCTGATTCATTCAGAAACCGGTCAAATGCCGCATCGACGTCGGCGTCATCAAGACTCTCCGCCTGAACCGGGAACGTGGTCGTTGCGGCCGCTGCGGACGTATCTCGCTGGGCCGACTCGCGCGGCATGGGGGTGGGAGTTTCCTCGGGCACATCGCTTTCGCGGAGCTGCGCTGGCTCACGCGTGGGCGACATGATGCCTCGAATCGGGCCGCGATTCTCTGGTGTCACAATGCGAATGGGCGCGGGGCTCGATGAATTCCACATGCGTTCGATCAGCGGCAGCAGTTCGGCGGGATCACGTCCACTGAGTGGGAAGGTTCGCAACATGGAATCGCTCCCCTGCCGTTGCCCGGTGCCATCTTCCCCGAGTTGAGCCAGCAACAGCTTGACTTGAGTCAGTTGTTCCGGTGTGCCGCGAATCATGATCTGCCGACCCAGTAGATCGGCCTCAATTGTCGGGGCGCTATCGCCGTCAGCGGTGAACATTGTGCGCAATGTGGCGGCAGCGGTCAGCGGATCCATTCGCGAAAGTGGAACTACGCCAACCTGCATCAACCCGCCGCCCATCCCATCCATTTGCCGAATCAGGGCAGCTACTTCCTGGTGCTGCTTCGATGTGGCCATAATGTGAATCTTGCGGTTCTGGCCATCTTCGTTGACCACGATGCCTGGCAGAATGGCGTCAATCGTTTTGGTCACTTCGCGGGCATCCGCAGATTCGACCTGATAGACCACCAGATACGGCTTGCGGTTCGATGTCCCCAGACTGGCGGCATCGGCATCGACATCGATGGTGGCCAGCGTGTCCTTAACGATGGCGTGCTCGGCGAGCGTCGCGGCAATCAGCAGGGTGTTGGTGCGTGGATCGGCAGCAATCGTGGGTCCACTGGAGGAACTCGATGCCGTGCTGTTGCCGCTGCCACGCGAGCCACGTTCGGTACCGGCAGAGACGTTCGTCGCCGCCAGTTGTGCATTCAGCATGATGCGGATGATGTCTTCCGCCTCGTCGGTGGAAATATGCTTCAGCAAGTACGACTGAAACGTGCGATCCTGAGGACCGGCAGCAGCGGCCATTGTTTCCAGCAGTGTTCGCACGCGCCGCAGGTTGCTGCCGATGTCGGTCACCATGACCGCGCGAGACGTTTTGAGGCCGACCACTTTGCCTTGCGGCCCTTTCAACTGATCGATTTCATTGGAGATCAGATCGACATCGAGCCCGGCCAGCGGGAAGACCACGGTGATCAGTTCGTTGTTCCCACGCTGGTCCAGTTCTGTCAGTGGAACGTTGGGAATCAGATTCGGCGGAATTCCGTGATCGATGTTCAGGCACACGAGAAACTCGTTGCGACGGACCAGGATGTACCCTCGCTGCAGCAGGTAGCCATTGATGATGTCCAGTGCCTGCGTGGGGGTGTAGCTGTTGCGGTCGGTGTAACTGAACGTTCCCGGAGGAATTTCATTGAGGTCGAGCGTTAAGCCCGCGACTTCGGCAAACAGCTTGAGAACTTCCGGCCACGGGGCGTACTGGAAGTTGAACGTCAGTTGAGGCCCCTGGCCCTCTGGCGGGCGGGCCACATTGGCTGAGGCTGCGGTACTTGCCGCGGCTTCGCCAGCTGGCATTCCAAATGATGCTGCGACCTTTGCCCCTTCCGGCACCACTTCGACAACCGGCGGGCGGGCGGGCCGCTCTGGTTCTGGCGTGGTGGCTGCCGCTATCGGGGGGCCACCACGTCCGCCAAAGCCGCGGTCATCTGCTGGCGCGGGCGGACCGAGTTTCTGCGTCCACTGCTGCTGCTGGGTCGGTGTCAGGACAGCCTGATACTTTGCATCATAGGTGGCACGCAACTGATCCCGTTCCTCAGCCGAAGCGCGAAAGCCAAGTTCTCCACGGGCTGCGTCATACTCTGCAGAGATCTCTTCAAGTTGCTTTTTCTGATCAGCAGAAATTCCCAGGTCTTTCGCGACATCATCCTGTGTGAGCGCTCGAAATCCGGATCGCTGCAGAACAACCTGCTGCAATCGTGAGACCTGCTTTTCCGAGAGAATCTCCCGCACCCTGGCGTCGTTCTCGGCGGCTATCTTTTCGCCTTCGGCCTGCATCTCGGCTTGAAGCTGCTGCCGCTCCTCATCGGTCGTCGCGGCCCGCATTCGCTCGAACAATGGAGCCATCCGTTCCCGCATCTGGTCGCGGTTGTCACCGAGTGCTTCCAACTGCTGTTTCTGTTCCTCGGTCAACTGCAGATCGGCCTGCACCGCCTCGGAGCGAACTTCGCGGCTCATTTGAGCCCCGCCGCCACGGCCACCAAATTGGCCACCGGGTGGGCCAAACCCGCCTCCGCCCCGTCGACCAGGCTGGGCCAGACCAGACGCTGTGACCGTAAGTGCCAGCAGTAACAGGCAGGTCGTTCGAAAATGTAAACGCATGTCCATGTCCATATGGGATGGCTGCTGATAATCCACGAATCCAACCGAGTCTGGAGATCCGGCAACCTGGAGGAAAATGTCCATCCGGACCGAAACGATTTCCGTTGTGCAGGGTTAGAATCATTAGCCCCCCAGGTTCCGGGGGCAAAATCGGAAGGCACCTTCCCTACAGTTCGGCTTCCCACGAGGTTTTAACCCGGCAGGCAGGTTTTCAGACCGAAGAAAACATGGAAGTTGTCAAGTCGGTTCCCAGCAGGCACGCTGCAGGTACTGCATCGATTGTTCCGCCTTCAACGGTTGTATCGCAATGATAGGCAAACAGTGGGCATTGAGTTGCATATTGTTCGCTCTGGTCGTGTTTACGATCGAAACGAAGAGTGTGTGGGCGCAGGGAGGATTCTCGCCTGCGGACTCGTTCCGCCGCATGGATCGCAATGGCGACGGAGCGCTGACGGCTGACGAGACAGAACGCCTCCCCAGCTTTATGCGGGAAGAGTTCTCGAAGCAGGGGCTCGACTTCAGCCGCGGTGTTCGTCAGAGCGAGTTTGAGCGGGCCGCACCGCAGGCGTTCGAAGCCATTCGCTCCCGTTTTGGCCAGGGAGGCAGCTCGCGTGGAGGCCCTCCGGAGATGAGAGGCCGAGGAGGTGACAGTCGACGGCCGGACGATGACCGTCGACGTGACGACGACCGCCGCCGTGATGACTCTTCCTCAGCGTCACGGGATGAGCCCAAATCGGCTCCCCCGGCCAGCCGACGTATCGTTACCAAGTCTGATCCGGTGACGATTGAATTGCAAAAAGATTTCCAGGCCGGGGATCTCGATCAGGATGGTCAACTGGCCTTTTACGAGTGGCGAAAGTGGAAGCCGACCGATCTCGCCGGGTTCATGAAGTTGGATGCCAATGGTGATGGCTTTGTGACGCCTCGTGAGATCAAGTTTCCGCCGCAAGAACCTGCGGTCGCCAATAGCGCCGGCGCAACGTCCGCAGCAGCCTCAGCGACCACGACCAGTCCGGCGAGTGCTCCGGTCACGACCGTGCCAGTTGCGACTGCTCCGGTAAGGATCGACCCCAATGCCATCGACCGCAATTCCACACAGGCGAAGCGGGCGATTTTCTTCTTTGCTCAACTTGATAAGAACAAGGATGGAACCGTCATCCTTGAAGAGTGGTCATCCAGCAAGACCATCAAGCCGCAGTTCGAGCGAGGTGGCGTCGATCTTTCCAAGCCACTCTCCGAAGACGAGTTTATCGCGCACTACTTGCGGCTGAACCAGCAGTAGGGAGTTCATCAGCGGGACCGCCAGAAGTCGTCCTCGGCAATCTCGAGGGCGAGCCGCTGTTCTTCGACCTGTTCACGAAAGCGTCTGGCGTCCTGTGGGTATCCCTTTGTCGGGCGAATGTCCGGCAGGTGGCTGGACCAGAAGCGATTAAACGCCTCCATCGTCAGTTCCCGAACGTACTTGGAAATGATGGAGGCGGCGGCCACGGGGAAATGCTCTTCTCCCCCCACCTGAAAACGCAGTTCCGCATTTCCAATCCGATAGCAGCTTCGCTGGCGGCCTTCTTCCAGGCGGAAAATGAAAGCCTCGCCAGCCAGGTCACACAGAAGGTCGTCATAGCGATTGCGGCCTCCATGCTTGTCGCCGATCACAAGTGCCCGTCGATCGTCTGCGGCGTTCCATACCTCGCCCAGCAGTTCGAACGTGACCGTCGAGAGCAGCAGAGACTTGTTGTCGAGTTCGTCGATCAGCTGATTGAATCGACGCGGGAATACCACCTGGCTGCGCAGTGAGGTCAGGCGAACGTGCTGCGACTCCATCGACTTTCGCAGGCGGCCCACCCATTGCTGCACTTCGTCAGCATCAGCCGCAAGTGGAAGGGGGAGGTCAAATTCCGGATGCCAGGCTTCTCCGGCGAGGCCACACGTTTCCAGACGAGCCCCCTGCAACCAGGACAGCAACTCTCCCAGCGAGCGCGCATTGCAACCTGCGGTGCCCAGTAGTGCCAGCGCGGATTGTTCCAGCGAACCAAGCCCGGCCGCCGTCGAATAGACCGCCTTGGAATCGGCAATGTGCAGCCGGGTTCCTTTGCAGGTTGATTGCCCGCTAACACAGTCGCTCAGCAGCGACAGGAGATCACACTGACTGGCCTTACCTGGTACTTCCCAGCGTGTTGCAGTGACCACCAGCGGTCCGAGATTTGGTCCCAGACCCGCTTCATCCATTCCAATTAAGAGTTCACATGCGGTGTTCATCGGGGCATTGTAGCGGCCTCGCTACGCAATCCTGCACTCACACGGACTTCCATCTCGGAAGGGGCTCTTGCGACTTCGCAAGAGAGTTCTTCAGCCTTGTGGCGAACAAGAAAAGTCGCGCTGCCACTAACGTGGAATAGCGCTCGCGGTTGCCGCTGTCTTTGCCGGGGTAAAAGACTTCAGTTGCAGAACCACATCGGGTTGGCCGTCGATCTTGGTCACTTGCATTACTTTGCCGACGCCCCGCGCAAAGTGGTACACGAATGAGAGCTTGGCCTGGCCGATTTGGAAGCCGCTGCCCGTCGAAGTGAGCGTTGCGTACTCGCCCGCCGGAACGGTCACTTTGTCCTGTCCTGTCTGGAACGACCCGGCAATCGGTTGATCTGCCAGCATGGAATTGATGGTCCAGGTGTCGTTCAACCTGGGAGGGAACTTGGCGAGCCGAAAGGCCGGGGTGACGGGCTGTCCCGCGACGGCGACTCGGTAGATGCCATCGGGCCGCACGGCAATGTGCTCGTCCGAGACAGGCTCGCCGTTGAAGACCGTCTCAACTCGGGCGCAGACATCGTTCCCAATCCGCTCGTGAGCTACCACCCGCTCCAGAATCTCCACGCCACCCGCGGAAAACACCCACTGGGTTCCAATGGCCGTGGGAAAGAACTCACTGGAGGGAGCCAGCTCCTGCGCATTTGCCTGCGAGGCGAACAGCGCGAAGGCACTGCACGTTGCCAGTACACGAACAAGCATCAACATCGGCGAATCCTTGCCGTCAGCATCTTGAGAACCAGTCGGAACTTCCGCCTGAACCGGTCGGGACGGTACCGCATTTCCCGCGACATCATCAAGAGCGCTTACGGCTGCTGGCTGCTGGCCAATCAACAATTGCCATGTTGCCAAAAGTCAACATGCCGGTCTCAGCCGTCCACGAAACGGGTTGCTGTGGACGAAACGCGACGGTCGGAAAAGTCCAACCGGCATCGACTCGTTCATGTCCTAGAGTGTCAGAGGAGCCGCATTGTGCTGGCAGAAATCCGTCTACGGGCCTCAATCCATCACACGAATCATTATGAACTGGAAGTACAAAGCTCATCTGCTGGCGGTTTTGAGTCGTGTGCCGGGCGGACGTGCCGCCTATCACTGTTTGCAGCGAATGGCGGGAACGAATCGGCTGCAACTCGATCGCGACCTGAACCGGGCCCTCGAACTGGTCGATCTGATTCACGAGGCGGATGGGAAAATTGCCGGCAGCGATGTGTTTGAGGTCGGCACCGGCTGGCGGCCGATGGTTCCGATGGTTTTCTCGCTGCTGGGGGCGGATCGTGTTGTGACCGTGGATGTAAACCCATGGCTCACCCTCCCCTACGCCGCCGAAACGTGGCGGGCATTGGGAACTCGTCTCGAAGAGATTGCCACCCGAGGCGGGGCGTCGCTGGAAGAAGTACAGCAACGCTACACCTGCTGCAACGCGCACGCACACACGCTGGTCGATCTGCTGGGGCCGCTGGGGATTGAATACCACTATCCCGCCGATGCCCGCTGCACGGGCCTGCCCGAGGAAAGTATGGATCTCGTCGTGAGTTCCAATGTGCTGGAACACATCCCGGCGGAAATCCAGCTCGACATTCATCGCGAATCACAACGGATTCTGCGTCCCGATGGGCTGGCGGTCCATCGATTCAATCCGCAGGACCACTACTCCACCGTTGATGGCTCGATCACCAACGGAAACTTCCTGCGGTACTCGTCTGCCGACTGGAACTGGTACGGCGGCAGTGGGCTGTCCTATCACAACCGTCTGCGTTCGCCGGAATACCGCACTCTATTTGAACAGGCGCAATTGAGCCTGGACATTTTTCGTGAACGGGTTGACCAGCGAACCTTGCAGGCCATTCAGGATGGATCGCTGCCGGTCCATTCCGAATTCAGCCGATTCACTGCCGAAGAACAGGCCGTGGACTACGTGTGGGTTGCCGCCCGAAAGGCGCCCGTTGACAACGCCGTGGCCGCAGCATCTGCATCCCTGCAATCGAACCGCAGCCTGTAACACCTGTGCCGTCGCCTGTGATGCAGATTGCTCACCCGGGCGTGACTCAACTTCGTAAGACCGTTTCGTGGAATTCCAATCATGACCACCATCGAAATCGTCCTCTGGATCAGCCTGGGGCTCATCGCCTATAGCTATTTTCTGTATCCCGTTCTTATCGGGCTTTGTGCTCGACTGAAGGGGAAGCGGACAGCGGCAAACAACATTGGAGAGGATCGGGACTGGCCTTTTGTTTCACTGGTGATCGCTGCGTACAAGGAAGAACAGGTCATTCGTGAACGAATCGAGAATGCGCTCGCTTTTGACTATCCCGCCGACCGCTACGAAGTACTGATCGGGTGCGACGGAGACCTGGATGGAACGGGAGCCATTGTCCGCTCGTACGACGATGCGCGTATCCGCCTGCTGCAGTTTCCGCAACGCCGGGGAAAGCCATCTGTTCTCAACGACTGCGTTCCGGCCTCACGCGGCTCACTGGTCGCGTTTTCCGATGCGAATACATTCTGGAAGCCCGATGCCCTTATGAGGCTGGTACAGCATTTTGACGATCCACAAGTCGGAGGCGTGTGCGGTCAACTGCTGCTGACCGATCCTGCGACAGGCGAGAACGTCGATGGGCTGTACTGGCGTTACGAAAACTATCTCAAACGCTGCGAAGGCCGTGTGGGGGCACTGCTGGGGGCCAACGGGGCGATTTATGCCATCCGCCGCGAACTGTGGCAACCGATTCCCGCGAACTCCATCGTGGATGACTTTCTGATTGGAATGCGGATTCATCTGCAGCGGCTGCGGTTTGAATTTGAGGAACTCGCCATCGCCGAAGAGGAAAGCGCTCCCACTATGGGAGCTGAGTTCAATCGTCGCACCCGCATTGGAGCGGGTGGGTTTCAGAGTCTGGTCTGGTTGAGTTCCCTGCTCAACCCGCTGCGTGGCACTGTGGCACTGGCTTTCTGGTCACACAAGGTGCTGCGATGGTTCTGCCCTCATCTGATGATTGCCGCACTCGTGGCGAACATCTGCCTGTGGCAACACCCGGCCTACTTTGCCCTGCTGTGTGCTCAGGGAGCTTTTTACGGACTGGCCCTGCTCGGTCGATACATCCCCGGCACAGGTCTGCCCATCCGACTGCTGCGGCTGACAACCATGTTTACCAGCATGAATCTGGCCCTGCTTGTCGGCTTCTTCCGCTGGTTGCGAAATGCTCAGTCAGGGGCTTGGGTCCGCACGGCAAGAACGTCGGAGCTCAAGGCGAACAGTGTCCCGCGTGAACCGGTCACATCGGCGCGCTGACTGTCGTGGCGAGCCGCATGCGTCAGCTTGCTGACCTGTCACAAACCCTTGGCAACAATTGCTTCCAGTGACGTTCGCTGCTCTTCCGGTAACAGCTTGTCCGTGTGTCCCGCAGTGCGATTCAGGTCATCGAGTTCAATTGCCCGCTGTGCTTCTTGTACCGCAGGCCTGTTCGCGTCGTTCAGCAGTACGGCCAGGTCGGCATGCAAGGGCGCGAAATTCGGGTACAGGGTGATCCCGGTTCGATAGGCCGCAATCCCCTGCTCGGCCTCATCGTCGTTGTGGGAGTGGGCAAACTTCTGCCCCCAGGCCTGCCCCAACAGGTGGTATCGCTTGCCGGCGCGCGGGTCACGCTTGATCGCCGCCTGCTGGGCTTCGATGGCCTGTGTAAAGGAATCGGCATTCCAGCGTGGTGATTGCTTCCAGTGGCCCATGTGAGCCATCGCCAGGTCCTGCCACGGATCGGGAGACAGTGAATCGACCTCAGTCGCGAGGGTCATCAACCGCACCGCCTGTCGGCTGTCTGTCCGCTGCGCCACCCGGGCCTGTGCCAGCAGGTGGTTCATGGAGATGACGGGAATTACGCCTGTCCACAGGCATCCAAAAGCCAGCAGCAGGGAGACGGCAATGCCTCCCAGCCACATCCACTGGCTGGAGGCATCGGATGCATTGTCCGGCGTTTTGTACGTTTCCCGGAGACTGACCATCCAGACGAGCAGCCATACCTGCACGATGGCGGGCATGCCAATGCCGCCGGCTCCGCACAGATGCAGGGACAAGGCCATCCAAGCTGCCATCCATGCGTTGACTTGCGTCTCCTGACAGCGCGGCAGCAACAGCATGGAAGAGATGATGCTGACCAGTACAAGCCAGCCGAGCGTCGGGTCCAGCCAGCCTTCGAAGGCACCCCGCCCCAGCAGGACCAGCACAACGGGAGCTGCGCCGCAGGCCATGCGAAAACAGAACGAATACGGCACGACCTCTGCCGCCGATTGCGAAAAACGTTGTGCCCACATCGAGCGGATCAGGCTCGCGATCATCAGCCCGGCCCCGCTCAACGCCAACAGTCCACCGCTCGCCCAAAGCTCCAACACGAGGTTGTGAGGATCGAGAATCTCTTCGCTGGACCCCGGCAATTTGTACTGGAGATACATCTGCCGAAAATTGCCGGGCCCACTTGCAAGCAACGGGTGATCCCGCAGCATCTGCAGCGTGGCGGTCCAGTATTCGATGCGATACCGAAAGCTCTTGAAGGCTTCGGTGATCACTTCGCGATCGAGCGACCCACTCAGAAAGGCGATGACAAACACCGCTCCCGTTAAGCCGCTGCCGATGAGCAGTCCCTTGACGAGCTGTGAGCGTCGCTCAGGCCGACTGCGCCAAAGCTGCAGGATTCCCCACAATGTGATTCCGAGTGCAGCTCCGGCATACGCGGTCCGAGACTTGGTCAGCAGCAGGTTGCAGGCCGTCAGCGCCACGATGGTCAGCAGCAGCCAGCGTGAACGATTGGCGTGCCACTGTAGGAACGTCTGGTCAACAGCCACCAGCAGCAGCACGATCAGCAGCCCGGCAAAGGTGTTGGCCAGTGCGAATGCGGCGATCGGTTCGCGGCTTTCGGCGAGGCGGGCGAACAGCATTTTCTGCCCGGTCTCTGAGGAGGTCTCCCAGTCCGGAATCTCGGCAATAAGCCGCTGCCGCTCTTCACGCTCCGCTTCGCTGAGGTTCGCTTGCGTTTCCAGTTGTTGCAATCGCTGCGCCATGCGGGCATTGGCAGGGTACCAGACGAAGTGCTGCCAGCAGCCGAGGCATGAGAGTGTGACTGCCACGGTCAACAGAGTGGGAGTCAGAAGCTGCAGGAGGGCTCTGCTTCGGATGGTGTCGCGCAGTAATAGCACCATCGCCCCGATGGACGTCCATTCCCAGATGTGATTCAGAACGGCCCGGCAATCTGCTCCTGACCAGATTGCGCCGGCAGCCGAGATGAGGTGACCGCCGATGAGCAGAATCAGTCCACACTCCGGGAGTGTCGGTCGGCGGAGCGGGAACGGTTCCAGGATTCGAGATCCTCGCCACATTCGTCCTGCCAGCAACAGAAACGCCGCCACAGCAAGCCACAACGTCAACCCTCGATCCGAAGCTTCGGTCGGCAGGTAGAATCGGGCCAGCAGCAACGTCAACACCGCCAGTTCCCACCAGGGAACAGGCTGCGTGGGAACGGTCGCGGGTTTGCGGGAGCGTGTCACAGACGAATGCAAGACTCAACGGACAGGTGACCGCGTGGTCGGGTGGGACTACACATCACACTTGCGAACGGCTTCGGCCAGTCCGGTCCAGGCATCACGGGTGGGGATGAATTCCTGGCCAACGTAGCCATCGTAGCCCACATCCAGCAGAGCCTGCATGACGGCGGGATAGTTGATCTCCTGCACATCATCGAGTTCGCCTCGGCCCGGATTTCCAGCCGTGTGAATGTGACCCAGGTAATCCTTGTGCTGATGAATCCGGCGAATCACATCGCCATCCATGATTTGCACGTGGTAGATGTCGAACAGCAACTTCAGGTGTGACGAGCCGACTGCCTTCAACAGGTCGATGCAGTAGTCGCAGTGATCCCCCTGATAGCCGGGATGCCCTTTCATGGGATGCGTATCGTCCCGCGTGTTGAGCATTTCCAGGCACACGGTGACATCCTTTTTCTCGGCATGGCCGACAATCTGTTTCAGTCCTTCGATGCAGTTCTTGCCTCCTTCTTCCTTGCTCAGTCCGTTGGCCATGCCCGTGAACGTGATGACTCGCTTCACGCCAAAGTCGGCACACTGATCAATCCGGGTGTGGAGCTTGTCGAGACAGAAGTCCCACTCGTCGCGGTTGTTGAAGCCGGTCTTGAAACCGTGGCTGCCCGCGATCGCACAGGTGAGGCCATGCTTCTTCAGCGTGGGCCAATTCTCGGGATCAATCAGTTCGATGCTCTTGCAGCCCAGTCGAACCGCCACCTGACAAAGTTCGTCGAGATCCTTCCAGTGCGGCCGATAGCACCAATGCACCAGCGACTGATTGATGCGGCCTTTCGTCGCCACCGGGCCTTCCTCAGCGGCCTGTACGGCCGTGTCACTGGCCAGCAGTCCTGCTCCCAGTCCAAGGGCCGAGGCTTGCAGCCAGTTGCGTCGAGAAAGATCGGTCGGAGCGGGGGCACGATCAGCCATGGGAACTCTCTGTGTCAGGAAATCGAAATAGACCTCAGCACAATAGTCCCCTGACAGCGCGAAATTCAAACCCGAGACGGCGAACTGCCGTTGAAGCGTCGGGCATTGAGCGTATTGGCGAAATGTTGAGCGCTCTCGACTCCGGACTCGCCTGCCCCGTGTGCTGCAGAAACTGCGTCCACCAAAAAAATACGCCCCGGCAACTCACTGAGTGCGGGGGCGTGGAGGATTTGGACGTTGTTGCAACTCTACGAATCGGCGTGAGGCGGTGCGGCCGGGGGAGCAAACCGTGGAGCACGAACTTCGGCCATACGGTCATCGAGCGGCTCAGGCCGGCGCGATGCGGCGGGAGTCGTTGTTGATGCAGTGCGTGAATAGGACGACTTCGAGGGGGAATCGTCCATGGCACTCTGGAATTCCCGTTGGAGTCCCATCATCCCGCGTTTGAACTCGGCCAGGCTCTTACCAGCCTTGCGCGCGACATCGGGAAGATTCTTGCCAAATAACAGCAACGCCACGATCCCCACGAGGATCATTTCATAGGAACTTACACCACCGGGTAACATTGTGACTTCCTTTGCTGTCTTGCGACTTGCCTCACCTGCCGTTGGCAGGCACCTCTTCAGCCCTCTAACCCTATTCTACATTGCGGCCGTCTTCAACGTGGCCGGTTTCCCGCAGACCGTCCTGAAAGGAACGAATGCCCATTCCCAGCGACCGCATCGTGGATGGAAGGCGGTTTCCAAACAGTAACAGCACAATGCCAGCAAGCAACAGAAATTGCCAGGGTCCAGCAGCGAACATAGGAGCATCCCTTTGGGTCTTGAGGTTTTGGCGAACTCTGCAGTCTTCAGGCCTCGACGGACGCCAGCTGGCAGCCGGGTTCAACCATACCCCAAGCGGCACAGGCGTCATGAAAAGCCTGAGAAACTGCCGCTCGGTCTGTCCCACCAGTGTCGAACAGGTTGAGCTGATCTCTCTATTTTTGCCGTCGGCGGGAGAATTGTCAAACTGCTGATCGGTCGGAAAGAAGCAAATCTCGGGACCGGAGGCTGCCGCTCGCGGCTTGCCCTGACGCTCAACCTTCAACCGTTCTTGTGATCCTGCTAGAGTCTGGAGTGTCTCCAAATCATTGCCATCATCATCGGACAGCCATGCGAACCGTTGTTGCCGTTGGCCTGTTGCTCACTCTGTCGACGACGTTGTTCGCCGCCGCTCCGTCTCCGCCGCAGCAGGTCGTCCTGCGGGATCGGGAATGGGACAATGGCAACTCCATTGATGTGCTCATCACGTTGCCGCAACTCCCCGTGGAAGAGTTGGAAACATTGCGGGTCGTCGTCCAGCGCAGTGGAGAATATGGCGGACTGTACACAGATGAGCAGGCCCGAAGTCCCAGCCGCTGGGAAATCCAGAGCGGCGTGATGACTGAGCGGGTCGAACGCTGCATTCGAGGCGAAGCCTACTGGTTTCGGGTCGCCTGCGAGAATGCCGAAGGAGAACGCTCCGAGTTTGTCGCGCCGGAAGAATCTGTCGTGGCCGAGCGTTCGCTGCTGGATGGCGGTCGCTGGGGCATCGCGGTGCTGGGCGGACTGGTCTGCATTTCGGTGGCGATCTTCATTATGCTGGCTCGCGCGGGCTGGCCATTGACGATTCGTCCCATCGCCGGTCTCGAAGCTGTGGAAGAAGCTGTCGGCCGTGCGACCGAAATGGGCAAGATGTGTCTGTTCATTCCTGGAATTCAGGACATGAACGAAATGCAGACGATATCCGGGCTGACGATTCTTGCCCATGTCTCCGAGCGAGCCGCCGAGTACGATTGCCAGCTGGAAGTCCCCACGGCCCGTTCGCTGGTCATGACAGCCGCTCGCGAAACTGTCGAAGCGGCCTACCTGCTGGCCGGCCGGCCCGATGCCTATCATGAGGACTCTATCTACTACGTGACCGACGAGCAGTTCGCCTACGTTTCGTACCTCACGGGATTGATGGTGCGCGAGAAACCGGCGGCCTGTTTCTACCTGGGGTCGTTCTACGCCGAGTCACTGATTCTGGCCGAGACTGGCAATGCCATTGGAGCGATTCAGGTGGCGGGAACAGCTCAACCGGCTCAGCTCCCGTTCTTCGTGGCGGCATGCGACTACACACTGATTGGAGAAGAGTTCTTCGCCGCCAGTGCCTATCTCGCCAAAGATCCCGACCAGTTGGGGAGCTTGAAAGGGCAGGACATGGGCAAGCTGATTGTGGCGGCTCTGGTGCTGGTTGGGGTGGGACTCTCGACACTGGCCCAATTAGATCCCTTGGGGGATTTCGCCTGGTGGAGCGAAGGCTTGCGGGATGTCTTCCTGCATGGCGGCGGCTGATCGTGGCCAGCGGCTTGATTATTCGATGATTTCAGTGACCGCTGGCTTCGCATAGCTGGTGAAGTCCTGATTCAGCTGCTCTTTCTGCGGCGCTCCGTCCGCCAGCAGGTAGCGGTACCGGGCGGCGTACTCTTCGCCTGGCTTGATCTCGAAACTGCCCAACTGTGGCGGCGTGAAGACGAAGTAAGGCTTGGAGGGATGCAGCCGGACTGGCTGCGGGAATCGGAAATTGCCTGGATGATCCAGAATCGCCACATGGATCGGCGTACCATCTGCCGGGCCAAACATCGCCACCCAGTCGGGCCGAGTGTGATTTCCGTTCGTACGGTTGTTGCCTTCGCTGGTCAGGAAGTCGGACTCGGGATTCTGAAGCCAGTTGTCCCGTCCGCGAATAGCCATTCCGCCATAGTGATATTCGTTGATTGTGAGCGGACTGTCGGCCACGCAGATCTGGCGGGTTTCGAGATCGACGACGAATCGCTCCGGCTGCTTCCAGGCTCGCACCGTTAACAGTTCCTTCAGGACCGGCGTTACAGTCCCGTCGGCATTCAGGGCCGAATGTCGCAGCTCAACCTGGAACTGGCCAAACACCGGACCACTGCTGACTTCGTGAACGGCAACATGCTCGATGTGTCCCGTTCGCCCCGCCTGATTCCAGAAATCGGTCTTCCTTCCTGAGAACGTCGTATTCACCCAGGCATGAAAGACGGCGTGCTGATGGGCGTGATCGGCCGGGAATTCGGAGGTCAGTTCTTCGCCCGTCGGAGTAAACAGTGGATGAATGTGCCCGCTGCGAGCGTAGACCGGATCAATCCCTTCGGGCGGCTGTCGAACCGCAATGTTGTATTGTAACACCGGAAGATCGCGAATCAGCAGCTTCAGTGCCTGTTCGCTTTGTTCGATACGCACCACATTCTCGGCCCACTTCTCCGGCAGGGTGGCCAGTCCCCGCACCTGATACTCAGCCGACTTTGCCTGCACCAGACTCGCGGCCAGTCCCTGTGACTGATTGATCCACTGCGCTGGAATCGCCACATCCCCTGCCACCAGCAACAGGTGCGAAGCTGATCGGAGTGACTCCGGCAGCACAAACTCAACCTCAATCAGTCCCGAGGCGTCGCCCTGCGGGGAAACGCGAAGTGTCACGTCCGCTTCGGCAGTTGAGAGGAACAGCGTTGCTGCACTCAGTAGTCCCGACAGGCAACTCAGCAATTGGCGGATCATCCGGAAGTCCCCAGCAGCGACACGAACCGTGATCGCTGAGCGTACCGGGCTCTTCATCGCGACACAATTGATCGCAAGATTCGAGGCTACCGCTTGGATGCGCGGAACCAGTCCACGGTGTCCTGCAGGCCCTGTTCGAGTGAGACGGGCGTTCCAATGTGCTGCTGAAACAGAGCGGGTGAAAGTACCGAGCGTTCGGTGTCCCCGGCCCGCAGCGGACCAAACTCCAGTTGCGAGTTTGTCCCGGCGAGTGATTGCAGCGTATCGGCCAGCATCCGGGTGCTGATCCCCTGCCCTGTTCCCACGTTCATCAGTCGCACCGGCAACTCTCCCGCTGTTGCAGCGATGTTGGCCTGCGCACAGTTGCGAACGTGCACGTAGTCGCGAATACAACCATCATCACCAGCAGTGACACGCGCATTGATTCGCAGTGGCTCGCCCGCGATCAGCCGATTGAGAAAGATTGCGACCACGCCGGCTTCACCGTGAGGGTCCTGTCGTGGTCCATACACATTTGCATAACGCAGGACGGTGGTTTGCAAACCATGTTCCCGCTCGTAGCAGCGCAGATAGTTCTCCACCGCGTACTTGCTGGCGGCATACGGACTGAGCGGATGAGGCGGCGTTGTTTCTGAAGCGGCTGTTCCTTCGGGGACTTCGCCATAGATGGCACCACCCGTGCTGGCGAACACAAAACGTTCGACTTTTTGTTCAACAGCCGCATCGAGCAGGTTCAGGCTGCCAATGACATTGATTTCCGCATCTAGCACCGGCTGCTTGACGCTGATAGCCACACTGGCCTGGGCTGCCTGATGGCTGACGACCTGAGGCTGAAAATCGCGAAAGGCCTGCTGCACGGATTCGCGATTGCGAATATCCAGTTCAAACAGAATCACACCGGTGGGAATGTTCGCCCGTCGACCTGTGCTGAGATTGTCGATGATGGCGACTTCCCAGTCGCGTGCGAGTGCTTCGTCCGCAATGTGGCTGCCGATGAAGCCTGCACCACCGGTAATCAAGAGTCGCATGTTGCCAGTCTCTTCGTGATCACGCAGTCCCGAACGCAATCGGGATTCTGCATCAGGAAATTGAAGTGGGTGGAGTGATTGTGTTGCTGCAGTGCTGCATCACAACCATCGTTCAGGATTCAATTTCAACGAGTTGACCGCTGCATGTCGAGACAAGACCTGCAGACATGTGAATGCTCGACTACGGAATGAAAAAGAACAGCCCGGTAATCACACCCGCTTCGATCAGCGCGGCATCCGCATTCAGAGGCGGAAACTCATATACGTAGCAGGCATGGTTCCCTGGCCGCGTTTCTCCCAGCGTGTATCGCGTGGTCTGCGGTGGCTGAGCGGCCACCAGATAAGGGAGCGCTGGCATTGTGGCGAAGAATTTGGTTCCGGAGACGAGCGGCTGCCAGATTCCGTAAGAGAAACCGTGGCGTTCCAGATTGACGTCCTCGAAGTACAGAGGCTGATGATTCAGCAACGAGGCCTGCCAATACACGGTGTGAGCGTTCACATTCCGCGTCGTTCCCGGCGGCTGCTCGCGAGGCATCAGCTCGGAGAAGACTTCAGCCGCCCGGTCCGGTGGCAATGGACCGGCCTTGGGGGCAATGTCCAGGGAGACCTGCGAGATGGGCTTATACCGATTGCCATCGACGAGCTGAGCTTCTGGCTCAGAACCGCCTGGATCGACCGTGTCACTGAGCGTTCCGCGATGCAGTTCCGCATTGGGAGCCCGCTCGATGAATGGCATCAGGTTGTAACCTTCGGGCATGCAGCCTTCGAGGTACATGCTGTTCAGACGCCAGTTGACGAACTCGCACTGGCAGCCACAGCGAAGATCCTGCCACCACTGCGGTCGTGCCGGGGGACAGCCATCGTCGCGGCGATGCAGCGCACCGATCGTGCCATCGAGGGCTCCATGGAATCCGTAGACGGCAGCGTGCAGCGCTGGAATGGTCGCATTTTCGCACCCCAGGAATTCTCCGACATGATCCCGTCCTCGGTAGCACTTGCCGCGGGAGCATTCAGGGTAGCAGTTTTGGGGGCAAGTCGGGCAACTCGGAATGACTGGCGGAGTGAGAAGTTCCAGACGCTCGAACAGCATGGGCCCTGTTGGTTCGCCGAGCGGTTGTCGAGGAATCACAAAGGGTTGTGGGGCATCACCTTCGGTGTACGGCTCCAGCAATCCCAGCGGTTCCGGTTCAGGCGGAACTGGTGGAACCTGTGCTGATCCCGTTACGGGACTGGCGACAATCCAACCGCACAGCAGCAGCATGCCCGTGATCGTTCGTCGATTCATCGTCCGTGTCCACCACCGAATTCGTTCTGCGCCCGCGCAACAGCCCGCCCGCGAGCCTTGCCCTCCTCTGCTCATCGACCAATGTCAGCGCAGAAGCCAGCGAAACCGGAACGGTCGATACGGGTTGCCTAATCGATACAGTCGGCCATTGTTGACTGGAGGCCCGGGCGGTGCGGGTTTGTCACCCTTCGATCGGTTCCCATTCGGAAAAGGTCGCGGCCTGCCCGGCTGGCTGGCCAGCCTCATCGACGAGATTCCAGATCAGGGCTCGCTCGATGCGAAACCGCTGTCCGGTCGAGGAAATGCGGATGCCCTGATAATTGTCGATGTACCCCTGCTCTCGTCCCGCGGCGAGCATACGGGCCCGTTCATCACGATGCACCGGCTCGGCGGTTTTGCGGGAGGGGGTTTGGGAGAAGTCTTCCCAGTTCATCTCCCACAAATCGAGGGCGACTCGGTTGGCGTAATTCAGGATGGGATCATCTTGCGTTCCATGGGCGACGACCACGAATGGAACGTCAAACAATCGTTGCGATTCATCGACAGGATCGCCGGATCGCTCGATCAACTCCTTGCCCAGCAGTCTGGAATAGGAGTTGAGCAAGGTTTCAGTCCGGATCAGAAAATGGGCAGTTGTTGGCAGGCTCATGCGGCTATTATTGTGAGACGGCAAACCAGAACCAAGTTACACACAAGGAATGCAGCTCGGTTATTGAATGCCCATCTTTTCCTGGATCATCTTCGACCCTGACATTCCATGTCACGCAAGTCAGACAAGTACGAGTCGTTTGTCGACCATCCTCGCTATGGTCGCCGTCCTCATCTGACGGGCCGGGACCCGAGTCCAGCGGAGCCGGGTATCCATCTTCACTGGAACGCCACAACATACGCGGAAGTCATCGGCCGATATCAGCTGGTCACCGGGAAACGCTGGCCGTACGGAAACGCCAACGCTTACTGGAAGGAAACCCGTCGAATCCCAAATACAGCGGTTCCGGCTGATCTCTCTCGGCAAAGTCCCGCAACTGTCGCGGTCACGCATTATTTTGACCTGGAGCGAGAATGCCGCGACTGCCGCCGACCGTTTATTTTCTTCGCACTGGAACAGAAATTCTGGTACGAACAACTCGGCTTTCCGTTGGAATCCGATTGCGTACGCTGCTTTGAATGTCGCCGGAAACAGCAGGGACTTGCTCAGCAGCGGGAGGTCTACGAATTGTTGTTTCATGTGCGTGACAAGACCGATCAGCAAACGCTTGATATGGCTGATGCCTGTCTGAATCTCATTGAACACAAGGTCTTCTCCTCGCGACAAACGGAACGAGTTCGAATGCTGCTGAACTCAATTCCTGTCGACTCCGAAACACGCCAAGAGAAGCGATATCTCGAATTGATCGACCGTGTCCTGGAAATTGAAGAACGCGGATGAAGCGGAGTGCAGGCAGCTTGGGCCTGCTTTCGCCAATCGATCCACCGTTTCCTACACATCAGCCGGTTGCCCCGTTAGCATGCCCGGTCGACAACTCGCGAACTTCATTCAATGGATGCGCCGCCATGCTGAGACTGCTGAGGACCACGTTCGTACTGGGAAGCTGCCTGCTCATTGGTTCACAGTGCTGGGCGGCTCCACCGGCGGAAGGCAAGGTTGTTGGCGATTGGGAAGTTCTTGTGACCGTACCAGCACATGATGGGCAGGCTGCGATCACCCAGAAACTGGCTGTGCCTGTTCCTCCGGTGTTGGAGGTTGTTGACGAAAAGCATGCTGCGCTGCCCGTGTACAACGCGCAAGGTCCGCAGTACGCACGCGGCGCTCGTCTCAACGCCCTGCTGGCCGAGTCCCTCACTGCTCCAGATCTGCTTGATCCCGCCAGCGTGGTTGTTCGCACCGGGCCGGGAGAGACTGGAGAATTGATGGAGCGAGGCAAAGACTACGAGTTCGAATCACGCTGGGGTGGACTGGGCCGGCTACCCGAAGGCCGTATCAAGGAAGGACAGCCCTGCTGGATCAGCTATCACCACACCTTGCAGCATCTCGATTCCATTGTGCTGACTGCCGATGGAAAGATCGTCTATCGGGAAGGAGTCGCCAAGTCGACGGTGCCCCGGCAGCCGGAACTCAACGGCGGCGAGCGACGGCTGATCAACGTGTGGTTTACCCGCACCACAGACAAGCTCAACGACAATCAACTGTTCTCCATTCAGGAAACCGAATACCCGGAACCAGCAGCCGCCAGTCCGTCGATTGCCGAGCAGCGCATTCCCAAAACCATGGCCAAGATTCGTTCGGGTGAAAAGGTACGTATTCTGGCTTGGGGCGATAGCGTGACTGATGCCGCTTACCTGTCCAATCGCGATCAGGATCGCTGGCAGGAACAGTTCGTGGCCCGACTGCGCAAGCGATTTCCGAATGCCAACATCGAACTCGTGACGGAAGCCTGGGGTGGTCGCAACACCGGTTCCTATCTCGGCGTTCCTCCTGGACAGCCTCACAACTATCAGGAGACCGTGCTGGACGCGAAGCCCGACCTGATCATCAGCGAGTTCGTAAATGATGCAGGCCTGAATGTCGACGCCGTTGAAGCCCGCTACAGCAAGCTGCTCGCCGATTTCGAAGGCATTGGGGCCGAGTGGATCATTCTGACGCCGCACTACGTTCGGCCGGACTGGATGGGACTCGATCGTGAAAGTGACGTCGACGATGACCCCCGCCCCTACGTCAAAGGACTGCGTCTGTTTAGTGAAAAGCACAACGTCGCTCTGGCCGATGCCGCCCTGCGGTACGGCCGACTCTGGCGTCAGGGCATCCCGCACAACAGCATCATGATCAACTGCATCAATCACCCCGACCCCCGCGGCCTGAAGATCTTCGCCGATGCTCTGATGCAATTGTTTCCGGAGAAGTAGCTTCGACGCGGTTAGCAATCTACCGTTCCACTCCTTCTCCAATGCTCACTTCGGTGATTGTGGGGACAATGCGGATAAGGTCAAAACCGGCCCGATCGTAGAGTTCCCAAAACTCTTCAGCCGTGCGTTCTTTGCCGCCGGAGATGAGCATCATCGTACGGTCGAGGAACTTGGCCATGCCGGGATCGTCGCCAGGAGCGATGAAGCTTTCGACAACCAGCAGCGCAGCTTCGGACTTGCGGCCAGAACAGGCTGAATTCGCGTGCGACTGCATCTGCGTCGGTCCCCCCATGCCTCCTCTGACGGGCTTGCAGGGACGACAGCAGGTGCGACTCCGTGGACTGTGATATAGACGCAAAGGAGTTTGCACCAATTGGCGAGAACAGGTCAACGCATGGTTCTCGTGAACCGGTCTCAGCGACTAGTATCCATGACCACTGATTATGTGGGCCTTTGCGACCACTCCATCCATTCGGGATGGCTGGTTTGATTTTGTAAACTCTTGTTCAAGAAAGCTCTGCAATGCCTCATCGCAGTTCCCTGCGTCCTGGATTCACACTGATCGAACTTCTGGTGGTGATCGCAATCATTGCCATTCTCATTGCCCTGCTCCTCCCGGCTGTTCAGCAGGCCCGCGAAGCCGCTCGTCGCTCGCAGTGCAAGAACAACCTGAAGCAACTGGGACTGGCACTGCACAACTACCACGACACGTTCAATACGTTTCCGCCTGGAGGCGTCAGTGCCCTCGCCAATTCCAACTGCAATCCTACCGGTGGAAGTGAGCCGGCCAATCAGGGGGCGCCGTGGACGGTGCTGGTTCTGCCTTATGTCGATGAAGCCCCCCGATATAATTCGTTTAACTTTGACACTTACTTCATCTCCTTTTTCAACGGCTATCCTCCAACGTCGGGATACGGCGGGAGTGGTGGGAACTACACGGAACAGGTGCGTCCATGCAACCGGTTTCAGTGCCCTTCGGAGCCTCGGTTGAATGCCGCGGGGATTAGAGGCAATTGCAAAACCCTCAGATCGTTGGTGATTGGCAAAGCAGTTGCATCGTAGTGTCTCCGAAAGGAGGCAC
>JAGQPW010000071.1:0-6044 GCA_020426515.1 Planctomycetaceae bacterium
ATCAAGGCGGAAACTTCCATCCGCTTTCAGATCCATCAGATGATCGAGAATCAACTGTTGATACTTCGGCTCTCCGTACGGAGCCAACCCCATCAACTTGTACTCGCCACTGTTGACTTTGAAGCCCGTGTAATACGTGAATGCCGAGTACAGCAGCCCCAACGAATGGGGAAACCGGATTTCTTTCAAGAGCTCGATTCGATTGCCTCGCCCCACACCAATGCAGGAGGTCGACCATTCGCCAACGCCATCCAGCGTGAGGATGGCCGCGTCTTCAAACGGAGACGGGAAGAACGCACTCGCCGCATGCGATTCATGATGCTCAGTGAATACGAAGCGTTTCGTGTAGCCAGGCAGATGTTCCCGCATGATGCGAGGCAGATGCAGTTTCTCCTTCAGCCACACTGGTAATGCTCGACGAAATGACGCATACCCCGCAGGCACAAACGAGAGATAGGTCTCCAACAGCCGGTCCATCTTCTGCAGCGGCTTCTCATAGAAGCCCACGTAGTCCAGCTCGGCTGGCGTCAGCCCCGCCTGCTTCAGGCAAAAGTCGACCGCCTGTTGCGGAAACCGTTCATCGTGCTTCTTTCGACTGAACCGCTCCTCCTGAGCTGCCGCCACAATCTCACCATCGATAATCAATGCCGCAGCAGAGTCGTGGTAGAAGGCCGAGAGCCCAAGAATTGCAGTCATGCAGTCGTCAACGTGTCAAAGCCCGAATCAGGGTTCAAGGCATGGTGATGAGATGCAATTGCCGCCACAAGTCCGGCGAATCGCATCAACACTATTCCGTGGCCCGCAAGTCGACAGCCACCATTTCATTGGCATTGCGTATATAAGCAATGCCGCGAACGAGGGCCGGAGGATTCCAGGTTTTACCTTCATGCAGAACGGGCAGGGAGGTGACCTCCCTCAACTCATCGGGTGCAGGATCAACGAGGACCAGTTCACCAGTCTCGGCCAGAATGAGCAGTTGGCCGTTCGTGTCCAAGATCTGTCCGTGCCCATAGCGTCCTCGCAGTCCGGTGCGGCCCCCTTTCCATATCCGGTCTCCTGTAGCGGGATCGAGACAAACCATGATGCCTTCGTCCAGTCCGTACAAATAGCCATCATGCAGCATCGGGCTGGTGAACTTGCAGCGAAGCTTGATGTTGCTCCAGAGTTCCGTGGCCGACCACGCTCCATCGACATGGCTGATCTGCAGCATCGCAGAGCCCTTGTTGTAGCTGGCCGAGATGAAGATTCGGCCGTCTTCAAACAGGATGGGCTGAGCGACATTCACGGCCGCATCGTTTTCGAACGGGAAGAACCAGAACTGTTCTCCCGTATCGGCATCGTAGGATCGCAGTCCCGCCCCATCGAAATGCAGCAGTTGCTCTTGCCCATGAATCGTCACCAGCACTGGCGAGGAATATCCAGGGCGATTCTCCTTCGGCTTGCTCGCCGCATCCTGGGGCAATCCCTCTCCCTCCCAGATTTCCGCTCCGGTGTCACGATGGACGGCGATCAACCCACCACCATGTTCGCCGCCGGGATTGAGGATCACCTTGGAGCCGAGCACCAGCGGCGAGGATGACATCGCCCACTGATTGTTGGGCAGGTGGTACTCCTGCAGCAGATTGAGGTGCCAGCGAGGCGTTCCCTTCAGCAAGTCGAGGCAGTACACATCCCCCAGTGCGCCCACGCTGAAGACCGCATCGCCGTCGATTGTGGGGGTCGACCGGGGACCGGGACCGCCCATCGCCTCCTGGAAATCCGCTGGATATTCATGCACCCAGCGTTCCGCACCGGTGGTTGCATCGTAACAGGCAATGGCTTCGTTGGAGCCGCGCTGTTCGATGGTCACCAGCAGTGTGTCGACGACAGCAAACTGCGAATATCCCCCTCCCACGGGCTGCCGCCACAGCTCTCGCGGCGGATGAGCATTCCAGTCCTGCGACAGGGCCGGACCAACGACCACACCATCGCGGGCCGCCCCACGATATCCTGGCATATCTTCGGGCTGAATGACCGGCGGAGCCTCAACGGCTTCAGGAGAAACAGACTGCTGCTGTCGATGAGCCTGCAGGATATCAACTTTGCGAGGCTGCCAGCGAAACTCAACTCGAGCCCGCATATCGCCCGACCAGTCAACCCGGCGAACTGATCCCGCCAGCCCGAGGAGCACCATCACCACCGGAACCCCGACAGCCAGAACCGGAACCCACTCCAGCGGGGCAAACAGGAACCACCACAGCACCGACAAAACAACAATTAACAGGCCCATCGAGTAGGTGATCAGGTACTTCAGCGAATCACCAAACGCCGGGTCCCAGAAGCCCCAGATGACCACCTGGCTGATCGCAGCGGCCAATAGAATCAGAATGAATGCGATATGGGCCCCGCGTCGCCATCCCGGGCGCGAGGCAAATGGTCGTGGTCGAATAGACGACGGGGCCTCGCTGCTGCCTGATTCCGTGACCGATTCCTGAGCTGACATCCGTGCAATCCAATGATCTGAGAGCAAATGGTTTTGTCGCTGATTGTAGGCCGAGGAGGCCATTCGGGCGAGTGCGTCTCTGTCGATCTCCCTCGCGTCACCAGCGACTGGATTCGAACCATTCCCCCTGCGGTCACTTTTCCATCCACGTCAAATACGCCACAATCCCGAACCCCAAAAATACTGCAATCTTCAACCAGCGAGACGGCCCCCATGTTGTCACACGATGTTTACTTCACTCTGAATGATGACTCTGAAGCACAGGTCGACGCGCTTGTAGCGGCCTGCCACAAGTATCTCAAAGATCACCCTGGCGTAGTCTTCTTCGCGGCCGGAAAGCTGGTCCCCGAACTGGCCCGTCCCGTGAACGATCATGCATTCCAGGTCGCCCTGCACGTCGTCTTCGAAGATAAGGCGGCTCACGACGCCTATCAGGTGGTCCCCGACCACCTCAAGTTCATCGAAGAGAATAAGGCCAACTGGAAACAGGTTCGCGTATTTGATTCGTACTGTTAGTCAAACGACAATGCGGCCCCTCGCTCATCGCAGGGATGATGCGAGGGGCCAGATTCCACTGTTCAGCTACTCAGCTGCGGGTTGCTTCAGTTTCCAGATCAGGTAGTCGGCCGAAGTGGCATGAGCCACGTTCTCGGCTCCCGGGTAGACCAGTTCGCAGTCGACCCCCAGTTCCTGGCAATGTTCCTGCAGCTTGACGCCAAAGTTGGCCGTGTGGGTAGGATCCTTCTCCGGCTGCCCGAGGTTGGGCGGGGCATTGAAGTACAACGCGACCGGGGAATCGTCCGAGCTCACGAGCGCGTAGGGCGAATACTCGGCAATCCAGGGCAGAATTGTGTCCCGCTTGGCGAGGAATTCCTCAAACTGCGAGATGCCTTTCGCCCGGTCGCCGGTAAATCCAAACGCATGCCCACCGTATCGACTGTTCGGCGTCCACTCTTTCATCTGCTGCGGATCGAGTGTCGTCTGTGGTCCGTTGACGGCCGCACACCAGAGCCGCGTCGACTCACGAGCCACGGGGTCATCACTCTTCGGGTCCGCCATGTCAGGGTGAAAGGCCAGCCACAGGCTGGAGCATGCACCGGCTGATCCCCCCGAGGCGCCAATTCGATCCTTGTCGATGTTCCATTCCTGAGCCTTACTGCGGACAAACTGCAATGCGCGAGCGGCATCGTGCAGCGGTCCCTTCACAGGAGGCACTTCGCCATCGGCCGTTGCTTCGGGAATGAAGCGATATTCCACTGAGACCACCGATATCCCGTTCTCCAACATCCGGTTCAGTATTGGTGACAGTCCGGCCATGCGTCCGCCATTCATCCAGCCTCCGCCGTGGATGAAGAACAGGAGCGGAGTCGGCTTGTCTGATTCGGCCTTCCAGAAATGCAGAATCTGCTTGAGATGCGGCCCATATGAGACATCGTATTCCGTGGGATTGGGCAGCGGGGGATTGGCCGTCAGGAAGTTTTCCTTTTCCCGCTCGGTGAACTCGCGAACAAAGATGTTTCGCCAGCGAATTTCGCCGCCGTGCGTTTGCAGCATGATCGGCCCTTTTTCTGGAAGTGGCTGCGTGCGATCCCAGTAATTCTCCATTATGGCCCCTTCGACAACAGCTCGCGTATTCAGCCACACCCAGGTCCGGGCACCAATCTGGCGGATGCGGAGTTGGTTCCACTGGCCGAATGGCTTGTCGGCAAACCGAACGGGATCGCGACCCAAAGTCTCAGGCGTATTGTTGAACAGCCCCCCCGACCCCTGATGAGGTTTGCGTGTGGGCTTTTTCGGATCAAAGGTCTGGTTCCAGTCCCAGATCTGCACCTGCGGCGTCCCTCGCAAATAGATACCGCTATCAGCACCGGGAACCGTCTTGTATTCGATCAGCAGATCGATATCGCCAAACTCCTCTTCCGTCGTGGCGTACGGACCATGTCCATCGTTCACCAGTTCGCCGTTCTCCACTCTCCAGTGCTCTGGAAACTCGGCCCGTTGTTTTTGCAGATTCTCTTCCTTCTTCTCACCCGTCAGTTTCACTGCCGCGTGAGGGTTCAGGCCGTACCAGCCGGTCAGATCTTTTCCGTTGAACAGGGACCGGTAGCCCTTGGGAGGAACCGGTTCTTCGGCGTGGCCGAACGATGGCAAACTCAGCAAGCCCACACTGCAAGCACAGTACAGGACCGCATGGACAAAGTTTCGCATGTTGATTTCCCCGGGTGTCGTTTCGGTTGTTGTGCGCGTCCCATCCCATGGTCTGGCAAAGCCGAGAACCGTTCGAATGAAGTACGACCTGGCGTGACGCAAAGTATAGAGAACGACTCATGCGATCGGTACGAAGTCGAGCGAACTTCACCACCAGTCTCACGTCACGTGTTGGGAATACGATGCACCAGTCCTATACTCGCCCCACGCCCGTCGCAACTATTCCCACTCTACGAACGAGGATTCGAGCTGATGCAACGACTCCATTTGACAGTCCTTGTGTTCATTGCATCACTGGCCACGCTGCAAGCGGCCGAACCACTGCGATTGCGGGTGCTTAGCTACAACATCCATCATGCCGCAGGAGTGGATCGCCAACTCGATGTGGAGAGAATCGCCCGTGTCATCCTGTCGGTCAAACCCGATCTGGTCGCACTTCAGGAAGTGGATCAGAACGCTCCGCGGACCAACTCAATCGATCAGCCCGCCGAGCTATCGCGACTGACGAAGATGCCCATTGTGTTTGGCGCGAACATTCCGCTGCAAGGGGGGCACTATGGCAACGCCGTCCTGTCACGATTTCCCATCACGCGATACGAAAACCATCTGTTGCCCAACATTGATGCGGGAGAACAGCGAGGCTTCATTGAAGCGGACCTGTCCATCCCGGGATCAAAAACTCCACTGCTACTGTTGGCCACGCACTTCGACTTTCGGCCCGATGAACGGGAGCGGATCGCGTCTGCGAAGATGATCAATGAGTTAGCCGCCAAACATCCAGATCGACCTGCGTTACTCGCCGGAGATCTGAATGCCACGCCAGAAAGCCAAACGTTGCAAACGTTAGGCCGCCATTGGACAGTCGCGAACGAAGAACCGTTGGCGACGGTTCCGGTCAATGATCCGAACCTGCAGATTGACTTCGTCCTCTTTCGACCTCAGGACCGCTGGAAAGCCGTGGAAGTGCGGGTCCTCGACGAATCAGTTGCGTCCGACCATCGGGCGATTCTGGCCGTCCTCGAATTGCTCCCTTTCGCCGCGCCGTAGCCGTCCAGCAGGCCCGCATCCCTTTTGATCCACTCCAACCTCACGCCTCACAAATGCCTTGCTTCTCCTGTCGCTACACTGTCCTGCTCTTCGTATTGATGGTCGCGAGATGCGCTCATGCAGACGTTCGCGTCGCGGGAATTTTCAATGACCACATGGTCTTACAGCGAAAGCAGCCCGTGCAGGTCTGGGGATGGGCAGACCAGGATGCCGTTGTACAGGTGACGTTCGCAGACCATATCGTGGAAACAGTCGCGGTCGAAGGAGCATGGTCCGTGACTTTGCCCGCGATGGAAGCAATGTCGAC
>JAGQPW010000071.1:6143-28921 GCA_020426515.1 Planctomycetaceae bacterium
GGGGAATGACCTGCTGGTCAGTTCGCAAGGACAGACCATCACCATCCGCGACGTCGCGGTCGGAGAAGTGTGGCTGGCCAGCGGGCAGTCGAACATGGCGATGACCGTTGGGGCCATGCAGAATGAACTCCCCCTCGTCGCCGACGACATCGCCGCCGCCGATCTGCCGTCATTGCGATTCTGCCGCATCAACGATGGAGAGTCTTTGCAGCCATTGGACGATCTCCGTCAACGCGCCACGTGGGTCACCTGCTCGCCGACAACCGCCTCGAACTTCTCCGGAGTCGCCTTCTACTTTGCCCTTCGTCTCCATCGTGACCTGAACGTGCCGATCGGAATCATCGACTCCTCGCGAGGCGGCACGCCAATCGAGCCGTTTATCCCACGACCTGCATTTGCTTCGCATCCCACCTTGCAGAAGGAACTGGAACTGGGAGATCGCGAAGACCTGGAAGGCATCTGGAAACTGCCCGGCGGAGTGCGGGCGAGGGATACAAACTGGCTCCCGGGACGACTGTTTCACTCTCGACTCGCCCCGATCGCCCGGTTCGCCGTGCGGGGAGCCATCTGGTATCAGGGTGAGTCGAACTGCGGAGTGGGGGAAGACCCGCGTGATTACGAGCATAAGCAGCGAGCGTTGATCGAAGGCTGGCGCCAGGCTTGGGGAGCACCAGACCGTCCGGTGTATGTCGTGCAGCTTCCGGGCAGTGGAGCTGGCGCCAACTGGCCCTATCTGCGCGAACAACAGCGACTCGCCTCGAATCACCCCCACTCGGGCATGGTCGTGACCATCGACATCCCGGGAGCCGGGATTCATCCCCCCAATAAGATCGACGTCGGCGACCGACTCGCGCGATGGGCCCTTGCCAATGACTACCAGCAGAAAATCCCATTCAGCGGCCCGTTGTTCGATCGACAGGTCATTGAGGACGATCGCATCGTCATTCACTTTCAGCACGCCGAACACGGACTAATGAAGGCCACGAAAGCGGGGCTGCTGCCACCTCAGGAAACTCCCGAGGCCGAGCTGGCAGAGTTCGAACTGCTGGACGAACGGGGAAACTGGCATCCTGCCCGAGCCCTCATCGTGAAAAGCACGGTCGTGGTGTCGAATCCTGATGTCTCGTCGCCGATCGCGGTGCGGTATGCTTACAGCGTGACGCCACAACACCCCAATCTCTACAACCGCGAGGGACTTCCCGCTGCCCCTTTCTGTTCGCGGCCGGAACTTCTCACTTGCGAACCGGGAATACCTCAATGAGTAATCAACGTCGCTGGTGGGGACTGGTCCTGTTCATTGTTGTGTGCCTGGGAGCTGGCGGACTGGGAGCGATGGTGACCACTCCGGAAATTGATGGCTGGTACCGCACGCTCAATAAGCCCGCGTGGAATCCCCCCAACAACGTGTTCGGACCGGTCTGGACCACACTCTATTTCATGATGGCAATTGCTGCCTGGCAGATCTGGCAGCAGGCCGGATGGAAGGCGGCTGGCGGTCCCTTGTGGCTGTTCGTTGGACAACTCCTGCTGAATGTCTTGTGGTCCTGGCTGTTCTTTGCGATGCACCAACCGGGTTGGGCCTTCGCGGAAATCGTGCTGCTGTGGCTGGCAATCGCGGCCACCACAATACAGTTCTTCCAGAAATCTCGCGTCGCCGGCTGGCTGATGGCCCCGTATCTAGCCTGGGTGACGTTCGCAGCGGGTCTCAACTGCGCAATCTGGCAATTGAATTGAGCGTGATCCTCCAGCTTTCATCGCCAGACTCCATCACAAGATTGATCAAGAATCGTCGACAAATTCGCCGACAAACAATCTGCACCTTGACGTGCACTATTGAGCCGGGTATGTTGAAAGGCGTCCGATCAGTGATCACGACAGTCCTGCCCCCAGCCGATGGCATTTCTCAACAACGCCTCATCGGTCCTGCCAAGTGAGTTTGCCATGCCACGCCGCCTGCCGCTATTCCTGGCCCTGATGCTGATCTCGACCGTGGCATTTTCCAGCGCGGTGTCAGCGGAAGACGAGTTCGAAAGTGCCCCCATTTCCTATAGCCAGAGCAAGCCGGACAACTGCATCAGCCGGTTGCAGGAGAAGCTGGACAGCCGCGAAACAACGCTGACTTACGATCCAGCCAAGGGATATCTCCAGTCAGTCCTGGAAGCGCTGCAGGTTCCTGCGGAATCGCAGATGCTGGTCTTCTCAAAGACCAGTCTGCAGATTCGTCGGATCACGCCCGAACGTCCGCGGGCGATCTACTTCAACGACGATGTGTACATCGGTTACTGCCAGAACGGGGATGTGTTGGAAGTTTCCGCAGTCGATCCACAACTCGGAACCGTCTTTTACACGCTGGACCAGCGATCGGAAGACGTCCCGCCAACCTTCGAGCGACAAGTCGATAACTGCCTGGTGTGCCATAGCTCATCCCGAACGGAGAACGTGCCCGGGCATCTGGTTCGCTCGCTGTTCGTCGATGATCGCGGTTACCCCGTGCTTTCGGCTGGCAGCCGTAGCGTGAATCACACCACTCCTCTCGATCAGCGCTGGGGAGGCTGGTATGTCACTGGAAAGCATGGAGATCAAAAGCACCTGGGCAATCTGATTGTCGATGACGATGCAATCCCCGAACAGGTGGACAATTCTGCCGGCCAGAACCGGACCTCGTTGCCCGACACAATCAACACGTCCCGCTATCTGACGAATCACAGCGACCTGATCGCACTGATGGTGCTCGAACATCAGGTGCTTGTGCACAATCGCATCACAAACGCAAATTTCACTACCCGCCAGGCGCTGGAGTATGACGCCATGATGGGCAGTGTGCTGGACCAGCCTCCGGGTCAGTGGTTGGAAAGCACCACTCGCCGAATTCATGGCGCCGGGAATAAACTGGTCGATGCTCTCCTGCTGGTCGACGAAACCCCGCTGACCGACACCCTCTCCGGAACATCAGGTTTTGCGGAGCAATTTTCTCAGGCCGGTCCACGCGACAGCAAGGGACGGTCGCTGCGGGATCTCGACCTGACGCGACGAATTCTCAAGTATCCGTGCAGTTACCTGATTTACTCCGAAGCATTCACGAAGCTGCCTCCCGAAGTAAAGAACTACGTCTGGCAGCGCATGTGGGATGTTCTCACCGGCAAGGTGGAATCCGATCAATATGCCCACCTGTCCGCGGACGATCGCACCGCCATCATTGAGATACTTCGCGACACCGTGCCCGATCTTCCGGAGTACTGGAAGCAGTAATTTTCCGCCCGCATTCCCTGCGCAAGTGTTGACCACGGATAGATTGGTCCGGACCATTGATCCGGAATCAGGACATTGTGGAGCACTCCAGGGAAAGCGTTGATGACGTCGAATACCAAGGTATCCGGGCATGCCATCTTTCAGAAGTGGGACATGTACAGCATTGTGGTTCGCGAGAACTACATGCGACACGCTGAAATGACCCGATGTGTGTCTGCAATGATGGGAACGATCAACGGCCCGTTCCATGTCATCGACATCGGTTGTGGTGACGCATGGCTGGCAGCGACCGTTCTGAAATCACATCCGGTTCAGCGTTACCTGGGCATTGACCTTTCCGCCGGCGCTCTGGACGACGCGCGCACACGACTTCCCATTGGCAGCGGCACCACAGATGCACAGTTCGACTTCGTCTGCAATGACGTCAGGTCTGCACTGCCTGCAGTCTCTTCCGACAGCGCGAACGTCGTATTGGCCAGTTACTCCCTGCATCACGTCTCGCAGTCAGAAAAGCGTCGTCTGCTGGGTGAAATTCGCCGCATTCTCGTTCCCGGAGGGATGTTTGTCTGGACGGACATCGTGCGTCAGCCGGGACATTCACGAGCAGAGACACTGCATTTGATCGAACAGGACATGCGTCAGAACTGGACGGCGCTGACCGTTGACGACATCGACAGGGCCGTGGCTCACATCAATGATGCCGACTTTCCGGAAGATGCCGACTGGATGACCTCAACCGCCCATGAATGTGGGTTTGCCAGCTCACTCCCATTGTTCCGCGATTCCCTGTACGGCTGCTGGGCATTCATGGCGTCGGAAAATCGCCAGATGACCTGAACACGGAGAATCCTGATCAGCCTCCGTACGTGGTCAGATAACGCTGCGATCGCCCAACGTAGTCGCGAGCTCAACTCGGGGCCAAGAATGTGCCGCCTCGCCTCAAAATAGCGGAATAGTCGCCCTCCGAGGTGTGTCTCTGGCTACATGTGCATGGGGAAATTCGGTCAACTTCTGCGGCTCGCCAATTGACTGAGGCCTCTTCACGAGGCTAGACTTGAGATCAGCCTCGACTGATGACTCGCCTGCCGAAGTTCCCACCAAATCACACCGCACCGGAGTCTCCCCACTCTCCCGTGCCGTGGCTGCAACTGGAAACGCTGCGATGGCTTCTGCCTTCCTTTCCAAGTCTGGCATTTTCTCACTCCACATCGCGCGCTTTCTGTTGATCGTTGCCGCGTCGGGTTCCATCGCTTCTGCGGAAGAAACACCGCACGCCCCCGTGAGCTTTGTAAACGATGTGATGCCGGTCTTTACCAAGGCCGGATGCAACATGGGGGTTTGCCACGCAAAGGCGGGCGGCGGACAGAACGGGTTCCAACTTTCGCTCCTCGGCTTCGAAGCGGCAGACGATTACGCCAGTCTCGTGAAGGAGGGCCGCGGACGTCGCATTGTTCCCGTCGCTCCCGAGCAAAGTCTCGTGCTCCGCAAAGCAACCGGACAGACTCCCCACGGTGGCGGGGCACGGCTTTCCCGCGACTCCGAAGGTTATGCCATCCTGAAGAACTGGATCGCTCAAGGCGCGCACTTCGAAACAAAGGCCGAAGTCGAATTCGTTTCACTGGAAGTACAACCCTCACGAGGCATCACTCCACGCAATTCCACTCAACAACTGCGAGCCATCGCCACATACTCCGATGGCAGCACTCGCGACGTGACCGGGATGTCACTGTTTGAAACCAACTCTGAAGCGATGGCCGAAGTGAATGGCGACGGTCTGGTCACCGTGCAGGACATTCCCGGCAAGGCCGCTGTGATGGTGCGTTACCAGGGTAAGGCAGCCGTCTTCACGGCGGCCATTCCCCTGGGAGTCGAAGTCACCGATTTGCCGCCATCCAGAAACTTCGTTGACGACCATGTGTTTGCCAACCTCAAGGAGATCGGCATTCCGCCGTCCCCATTGTGTGATGATGCGACATTTCTCCGCCGCGTGTCACTCGACATTGCCGGTCGGCTGCCAACCCCCGATGAAGCGGCAGCTTTCCTTTCCAGTTCCGATCCGAACCGACGCGAACAACTGGTGGATCGTCTGCTGAAGAGCCCCGGCTATGCCGACTTCTTTGCCAACAAGTGGACCTCGCTGCTGAAGAATCGCCGCGATGATGCCAGCGACATCACATCAAACTTTGCGTTCCACGCCTGGATTCGTGACAGTCTGCTGGCGAACGTGCCTTACGACCAGATCGTCCGCGAACTGCTGGGGGCCACCGGAACTGTGGTCGCCAATCCTCCGGTGGCCTGGTACAAGCGCGTGAAGGAGCCGAAGGACCAGTTGGAAGATGTAGCCCAACTCTTCCTCGGCGTCCGTCTGCAATGTGCCCAGTGCCATCATCACCCCTTCGAGCGCTGGAGCCAGGACGACTATTACAGTCTGTCTGCATTCTTCAGCCAGGTGGGCCGCAAGCCGTCGGGCGTTCAGGGCGAAGACCTCATCTTCCACAAGCGAGGCGTCGCCACGGCAACCAATGTACGGAGCGGCATCGCACTGAAACCCGCTGCGTTCGGCGACGATGTCGGTGAGATCCTGCCCGATCAGGACCCACGACTGCGACTCGCAGACTGGATGTCCTCTCCCGAAAACCCGTTCTTCGCCAAAGCACTCGTGAACCGCTACTGGAAGCACTTTTTCAATCGAGGGCTGATTGATCCGGAAGACGACATCCGCGATACGAATCCGCCAACGAATCCGGAACTGCTGGCGGCGCTGGAGAAGCACTTCATCGAGAGCGGCTTCGACTTGAAGGATCTGGTGCGTGTCATGACGACGTCGGCCGCGTATCAGCTGAGCGCAGAACCCAACGAGCACAATCTCGTCGATCTTCAGAACTATTCCCGCTACTACCCGCGTCGGCTGCAGGCGGAAGTTCTGCTGGATGCCATAGACGACCTCTCCGGCGTACGCACGACGTTCGCCAACCTGCCTCCGGGAACACGAGCGGTCGGGCTTCCTGACAACAGCTACAACAGGTCCTCGGAATTCCTGCGTGTCTTTGGCCGCCCCGACAGCACCAGTGTGTGCGAATGCGAGCGGGTCCAGTCATCCAGTCTGGCCCAGAGTCTGCACCTGATCAATTCTTCCGAGCTGAAGAACAAGCTCACTTCGTCAACTGGCCGGGCTGCCAAACTGCTGGCGAGTGACTCCGCTCTCGAAGACAAGGTCCGCGAACTGTACCTCACCGCGTTTTCCCGCGAACCACAGTCCGATGAACTCCGGTTCGCCGTGGAATATGTCAACGCACCACTTGAGGATGCTGCTGGTAAACCGGTGCCTGAAGCCCAGGCAAAGCGTCAGAACATGCAGGACCTCATCTGGGCGCTAATCAACACCAAGGAATTCCTGTTCAACCACTAAATGTGGGTGAGCTTCAGTCCTCCGAGCTCATTGAACCGCTGCCTGAGTCCATGCGTCGAGACCTTCTGATGACCAATTTCAAGAGCCTGCTGCAGATCACGATGATTGCCGCCGCGTTGTGTCTCAACGCAGCGCCGGCGTTTTCACAGGCGGTCTGCCTGCCCGCCCCGCGACTGCTGACCACCACTCCCATGGGGGGACAAGTCGGCTCAACAGTCGAAGTCACGATCACCGGCGACAACCTTGAAGATCTCGATGAACTGCGGTTTTCCCATCCGGCGATTACTGCAGTTCCCAAAGTCGATGCCAGTGGTGCCCCGGTTGCAAACACGTTCCTCGTCACCATTGCCGCCGACTGCCCCGCCGGGTTGCATGAAGCTCGCGTGATGTCCCGCCTGGGAATTTCTTCCTCGCGCGTCTTCCATGTCGGTCAGTGGCCCGAAGTCCTGCGCAACAAGGCGAACACCTCCGTCGAAACCGCCTGGGCACTGCCTCTGAACACCGTGTGCAATGCAACCATGACCCGACAAGCGGTCGACCACTACGCGTTCCAAGCGAAAGCTGGACAGCGAATCGTCATTGATTGTGCCGCCAAAGGTATTGATTCCAAACTGCAGGCCGTGCTCATTGTTGCGGACGCCCAGGGAAACGACCTGATGGTCGAGCGTCGCGGAGGTGTGATTGATTTCACCCCCGAACAGGATGGCACCTACATGGTCAAGATCCACGACTTGACGTTTAACGGCGGTCCCGAATGCTTCTATCGACTCTGCCTGCAGACAGCAGCTCCTGATGAACGCGTTCCACGCCTGCCATCGACGGAATCCGTCAGTTCGTTCTCCTGGCCACCAATCGGGCTCCCTGCGGAAGCAGCACTCGCGGAAGCAGCCCCGGACGATCCTGCTGGTGACCCTCAACAGATTACACTTCCCTGCGATCTCTCTGGCCGGTTCTTCCCCGCAGCCGACGTCGACCGGTTTGAATTCACGGCAAGCAAGGGAGAAGTATGGTGGATTGAAGTCGCTTCCGAGCGTCTGGGTCGACCAACGGACCCTTCGATCATTGTACAGCGTGTCCAGAAGACCGATGATGGTGAAACGCTCACCGATGTTGCCGAGCTGTCCGACATCCCCAGTCCGGTGAAAGTCTCCAGTAACGGCTACGCCTACGATGGCCCCCCGTATAACGCAGGTTCGGCGGATATCAATGGCAAGCTGGAAATCAAGGAAGACGGCGTGTACCGCGTGCAGCTGACCGACTTGTTCGGTGGGACCCGCACAGACCCAGGAAATGTGTACCGGCTGATTATCCGTCGCGCTCAACCAGATTTCTCCATCGTGAGCTGGGCACTGCATATGGAGTTGCGAAACGGCGACCGCAATGCGCTCTCCAAACCAATCGCCCTGCGTGGAGGAGCCACCATGGCCTTTGAAGTGGTCGTCATCCGTCGCGATGGCTTTGATGGTCCCATTGACCTGCGGATGGAGAATCTGCCCGAAGGAGTCACCGCCACCGGCCTGACGATTCCCGCCGGTAAGTCGCGAGGCATTATGCTGTTCACTGCGGCCCCCGAAGCCCCACGCGGACTGACCAGTGCGAAACTGCTGGGTGTCGCCACCATCAATGGCGAGTCGGTCACTCGCGAAGGCCGCGTCGCGTCAATGGCGTGGCCGGTTCCCAACGCCTGGAGTGAAATTCCCGCTCCCCGCCTGCTGGCTGACATCCCGGTGTCCGTTTCCGGGGGCGAACTGGCTCCAATCACACTGGCACCGGCCGAGGACAAGATATACGAAGCCGTCGCAGGACAGACGCTGACGATCCCCCTCGCCCATAGCCGTCGGAGCGAATTTTCCGGCCCCAAGATCAGCTTGAAAACCTTTGGAGCCGGATTTGAAGGGACGCCGGCATTCGACGTGCCACTCGATGCCGACGCGTCGGAAGCCACCTTCGATCTCGCCAAACTGAAGGTCGCGCCGGGCGAATACACAATCGCCTTCTACGGCAGTGCCGTGGCCAAGTATCGCTACCACCCGGAATCGGTCACCATCGCTGAGGCTGTGCTGAAAACAGCACAAGACAAGGCCACTGCCGCGGCAGCAGAGGTAACGAAACTGACCGAATCTGTCGGTACAGCCGCTCCAGAAGACAAAGCCGCGCTCGAAGCCTCCCTGGAAATGGCGAAGAAGCAGCAACAGGCCGCCGATGCCGAAGTGGCTGCAGCCGATAAGAATCTGAAGACCGTCACTGCCAAAGCCGCTCCGAAAGACATTGTCGACATCGTCGTGTCGAGTCCCATTCACATCCGCGTTCAACCCGCAGCGGAGACTGTCCAGAAATGACCCACCCCTTTCATGCCTCCAATGTGCTGTGTGCAGGTCCCCAGGACCGCCGTGGCTTTCTGCGAATGGGACTGGCCGGATTCGCATCCCTGAGCCTGCCCGGGATGCTGCGTCTGCGGGCCGAAAGCCCAGAGGCTTCAGCGCGTGAGAAGACCGCAGTCATCATGGTCTGGCAGCCGGGCGGGTGTTCGCATATCGACACCTACGATCCCAAGCCGGCAGCCCCCAGCGAATACCGTGGTCCCTTTTCCACAATCGACACGGCGGTTCCCGGACTCCAGTTCACGGAACTGTTGCCGATGCAGGCCAAGATCGCCGACAAATTCACCGTGCTGCGGTCAATGCGGCAGACGGCGGGAGGCCACCCCGCCGGTTCGATGCAACTGCTTTCCGGAGATTCAGACACTCGGGACAAGAACAAACCCCGACTTCCCGACTGGATGTCGGTGGCGAATTACATGCGATCCCAGGAGGGACCGCGGACCAATCCCCTCCCTGTATATGTCGGTGTGAATCCTCCGGGCAACTACACCGGTCCGGCTTACCTCGGCGATGCATACGCTCCCTTTATCGTCGGTGGCGACCCGAACAAGCCCAACTTCACGGTTCCGAACATTGGACTCTCCGACATCTCCGAAGTCCGGCACATTGGACGCCGCGCTTCTCTGAGGCAGAATCTGGACACTCTGGAACGCGCCTTCGATCAGGCGGGGGAACTGGATGCGCTCGATGAGTTCGAAACCCAGGCCATGACCCTGTTGACCAATCCGCGTACCAAGGATGCCTTCGACCTCAGCCAGGAAGACGACCGAACTCGTGATCGCTACGGTCGAAATACGTGGGGACAGCAATTGCTGCTGGCTCGCCGGCTGGTTGAGGCAGGGGTCGAAGTGCTCACATCAAGTCTTCATGGACCGCTGTGTGGACGCGTGAACAACTGGGACGACCACGCCGTCAATCACCACGTGTTTGATGCACTTCGATTCCGCGCTCAAGCCTACGACCAGGCTGTCTCCGCACTGATTGAAGACATCTACGAACGCGGTCTGGATCAGCGAGTTCTCGTGGTGGTCACCGGCGAGTTCGGGCGCACACCAAAAATCAGTTACCAGCCCAGCACCGGAGAGGGCAACGCGAGTGCTCCCGCCGGTACTAAACAACCCGGTCGCGATCACTGGCCCCGTGCGTTCTCCAATCTCTGGGCGGGCGGCGGAATCGAGACAGGGCGGGTCATTGGAGCAACGGACAAGCTCGGCGAAGACTCCATTGAACGCATTTGCGGCCCGGGAGATTTCCTGGCCACCATTTACCATCATCTGGGCATCGACTACTCGAACATCTTTCTGCGAGACTTCAATGGGCGGCCTACCCCTATCGTGGATCACGGCCACGCCATCCCGGAACTGATTCGTTCCGGCTCTTCGCGACGCGGGCAAACGGCATCGACCAGTTGAATCACGGGAACCTGAGTATTCCCCCTGCTTGAGCTCCGGGCACTGATGCGATCACATCGTATCAGTGCCCTTTTTGCATGCCGAACACCTGACATGCAAAAAGGGCGACGAATTCGATTTTCGCCAGTCCAGGGGCTGTGAATTCACGTGCACTGCGACCTCGTCCACCTGACCGTTGAATCGCCCGTTTCATCATGACGGGGGGGACTAGCACACGCATGCGAGAGTTATCGCTGCATCTCTTCGAATAACATCGAAAGCGATCACGATCTGGTTACTCTCTCAATCCAAAAGGATTAGTCTCTCTCCTGTCTGACGCGTCCCGGTAGTTGTGATTGAACCGTCGTCGCGCCAGATTGTCACACACATTCAAGTTCAATACTGGCGGGCCCACCAGTCATGCAATGCTTTCACGCTGGCGACATTACCGTAGCAGAGCATGCCATTTCCCGACTGCATTCTCGAGTTGCCCTCGGCGATATTGGAATTCCGGATGTATTGCGACGGGCTCGCACACAGCCACTCCACGAAGAATGCCGTCTTCTTCCATCTAAACCCGCCCGTACTTCAACCCACACTGCGCAACGAATTGCGACCTCCCGCAAATGTGGCGCTGAACTCCGCCAAACGAACCAACCGCGATTGCCGCAGTCCTGTTCAGGCGATACACGACGCACACACCAACGCAATCGCGACATCCAAACTGCGTCACAGTGGCTCTTGATTCGCTTCGTGCCGATTGTCCCGCAAATGAAAAGTGCTGACCTCATTCTTCCGAGTCGATCCTCCGCATTTCATCAGCGAAGCCCTGAACGCCAAACCTCGCCCATGTCCCGTTGAGTATTTCCCCCCAAGAGCAGTAAACCCGCCGGTGTCACTTCCGCACTCCACACCAAACGTGCCCACAATGCCCACAATTGCTTCCCCCGAATCTCAGGCAATCCGCGTGTCGGACGTGATTGAAACTTTGGCAGTGATCCCCCAGATCCAGAGTTCGCGTAAACCTGTCGACAGTTCCGAATCGGCTGGCCTGCGAGGCAACATGCTGGCCGCGATCGCTCACGAAGTGAATCAACCTCTCTACGCAATCAAGAACTACTCGCTGGCGGCATTGGCCACACTGCGACAGATTGAACGCGATGAAGCAACTGCGGACGGCTGGTACGACAAACTTCGAAACGCGCTCGATACCATTGCCGGACAGGTGGAGCGAGGAAGCCGCATTGTGGCTGAATTGAAATCCCTTGCTGGCCAGAACCGCCAGTTCAAGAATTCAGTTGATCTGCATGAGGTTGTGCGACGGGCCGTTGAATCCATTCGTCTGCGTTCCGACTTCGACGATCACCTGATCATCTTGCGGCTGAACGCCAGCCAGACACTTGTCCAAGGTGAAGAGCTGCAACTGGAACTCGTCCTCGGCAATCTGATTCTCAATGCCATTGATGCGGCACGAAATCAGGAACCCGAGCGAAAATCAATTGAGATCTGCACCAGCAGCGACGGAAAAGATTTCCTGCTGCAGGTGTTCGACGAAGGATGTGGCGTTGACGAGGACGCTATCCCAACGTTGTTCGAGCCGTATGTTACACACAAAGCTCATGGGCTCGGCATGGGATTAACTATCTGCAGGGACATCATCCGGTCCCACAACGGTAACATCGGCTGTCAGAGGCGACAACCGGTTGGAACCGAATTCTTCATCAACCTACCTTTAGCATGATTCAGGAGGAAGCAATGCAGCTGTTCGAAGGGACTCGATCAGATTCGGAATCCACGGTCGTCGGCCAGGTTTACATTGTCGATGATGACCAGCCGTCGCGACTCTCCGTCGCCGCACTCATGGAAGCAATGGGGTTACAGGCGGTTACATTTCCGTCCGGAGAGGCATTTCTCCGCTCGCCGGAACTGCAGCAGAATGGCTGTCTCGTTGCCGACTTGCGAATGCTTGGCATGAGTGGACTGGAACTGCTGAAACGCATGCGCACCATGGGAATTGATATGCCCGTCATCGTCGTAAGCGCCTACACCGATGTTCGCATCGCCGTCGATGCCATGGCGGCCGGTGCCTACCGCGTTATCGAAAAACCCTATCAGGAACAGGAACTCTGGGACTGCATCATCAGGGCTATGCGAGAAGGTGAACGCCTTGCGGAGCAGGCGCGGACCAGAGAGTCACTGAAGTCACGAATGGAGCGGCTGACAGTGAGTGAGCGTGAGGTCCTGCAACTGCTCATCCGAGGGGTCAACAACAAGCGAATCTCCTCAATCCTGGACATGGCTCCACGTACTGTTGACCTCCGTCGCCGGGCGATCCTCGACAAGATGCAGTCCAGCAACATCATCGAACTGGCCAGCCGCTTGAGCGCTCACAACCTCGCCGATGCCAATGTTGCCTGATGAGAGCGGCCACCACGCCATTCCTGCGCCAACTCGAGTTGGGAGAGTTTCCGACCGCTACTTCCAGCCAATCGCCGACGTCTGAAACTCATAGCTGCTCATCGACAGTCCAAACGCGCTCAGCCAGTCGGGAACTTTGGCCGAACCGAACGGCATGTGAACCTCAACCGAAACCGAATTCCCCCCGTCAACAATCAGTACTGTGGCGTCGGCCGCTTCCATGCCGTTGGCGGCCAGTACTTCTCGAACAGCCTCTTCGGTGACCGCCTGTTGAGTGGAGCCCGCAAAGCTTGCGCGTGCCGCCACGCGGGCTCCCTCTCCTGTTGCTGCATTCACCGCCTGGTGGCTCGACATAACGAACGTCCATTGCAGCAGGGCAATCGTCAGCAGGGCCATGATCATCATGACCAGCAGGGATTGCAGGTAAATCACCCCCCGTCGCTGTCCATTGCTGCGTCGCATTGCATTCAAATTCCTTCTCCCGTCTTTCGAGACAGCCATGCTTCATGCCTGCGCATCATCTCTGATGACGGCCCGTCGCAGCATACGCTGTTTGCTGACGACCAATGCTCCTGACCATGGACACTACGAGATCACGATATTGGAGATCGCAGCCGCTACGTCCTGCAGTTCACTGTCCAAAGCCGTTCGGACTGCAGCCAGTCCGACAAGAACACCAATACCAACCAAAGTAACCAGCAACAGATACTCCACCGTCACGGCCCCTGTTCGCTGCGGCCGCTTTTTCATCACTTTCAGAGTCCTGCTCACACACGTTCCGATCATCACGTCCTCTCTTTCCGGGGATGCCTCCCCTCCTTGGAGTTACTACTACAAACAACTGCTCGAACTGACCGTTACCAGCTTCGCCCGCACTGCCACACT
Organism: Planctomycetaceae bacterium; assembly: GCA_020426515.1. Taxonomy (GTDB): domain Bacteria; phylum Planctomycetota; class Planctomycetia; order Planctomycetales; family Planctomycetaceae; genus JACKHO01. Next base: position 19,877 of record JAGQPW010000071.1, read on the forward strand.
GTCCCACGACGCCGTTGATGTCGCCGACACCGTTCGACTTCCAAAACCAAAAGGTGACGATACGGTCACCGTGACACTGCATCGACAGGCCCGTCGATCTGCAATCGGCGGCACTGCCCCTGCGGAAAACACCCCCGACACGTAGTCCCCCAGCAGTATCGTTCCTGGACAGGCCAGATTGTTGTTCACCTGCGCTGGCCCGTCGTTGCTGGCAACTCCCAAGAGAGCCGCCGTTCCCGACAGTCTGTGTGCGGACAGCGTTTCTTGAGCCGCCAACTTGGCCGCCGTGCGAATCAATGCTGAATCACCTCCCGCATCCGGGCTGCTGCTCCCCCAGACTCGTGCTCCAGCAAGTACGGCTGAATCGACGGCAACCTGAAGTTCCGACCGGGTACGATGCAGCCAGCCGATCTCCAGGACCAGTTGCAGTGCCACGATCGCAACCGGAATGCAGGCCAATAGCCACACGATAGCCACCCCTCGCCGCTGGCGAGTTTGACCGAGTCCTCCACATGCGGCCTCATTGCAATTTCGACTGCTGTTCATATCGAAGGCCCGTTGTATTTCTTCACAACACGATAGAAGGCGTATCCGTTGGCGATGCTGAATCCATAGGTCGCCATAAAATCTTCGGACATCACACCAAGCCGAACAGCCACCGTCACACGCACACTGTCAGCAGGAATCGCCAGTGCGTCTGCCGGGGAATACAGCCCTGGTCCAGCAGACGCGATACTCGAATCGATCGTGGATGACTCCACAATCACCTGGCGATTGGAGTCACTAACGGAAAATCCGGCTGCTGCGAACTGACTGTCGACGGCCGTCACGACCTGAGGTAACAGGCTCGAAGCGCTCGATCTCGCCTGAACAGAAGCCTGTTGAGCCCCGATGTTGGCGGCCTGCAAGACCTGCGTCGACTCAGACAAGATCAGTCCAAACGTGACCACCGCGAGCAGAAACATCATGACAATCGGAACCACAATGATGAGTTCAAGTACGCACACCCCAACTCGGTGAGACTCACGGTTCTGAGTTGTGGCTTTCCGCGGCGAAAACATGATTGCGATCCTTCACGTTTGAGCTGGCTGACTGGGCTCCCGAGGTTTCCGTCCGCAGGTATCAGTGTCCGGTAGTGCTGCATTCAGTCCTGCTGATCCACTGTGATCGTTTGACTGCCATACAGGAAATCTTCGGTGGCCGGTGACAACAGCTCGCGCTGGAAATGATCCTGAAGCTGCAGAATGGGAGGAACAACAAGCACGAAAAAGACCGGCGGTGTCACACAGAAAATGGTTGGAAACAGGAGCTTGAGGGACAGGCTGTTCGCCCGTGATTCGGCGGTTGACCGGAAACTGTGGCGAATGGAGTTGGACAGCGCCGTGATGGCCCCGCGCACATCAACACCAAGTCGCTCAGAGTGTCGGACCGTCGCCGCCAGGGAACGAAGGTCCACTTCGTCGAAGCGGTCTGCCATGCGCTGCAGGGCCGCTCCGGCGGTACTCATGCGAGCCTGTTCCCGTACCAGTTGAAACTCGCGATTTACTTCCTTGCCAATATTTCCAGAGTAGTCGGCCACGTGCTCCAGGGCCTGCTCAATCGTCAGTCCACCCGCCAGGCACATCGCCATGATGTCCAGGATTTCCGGGACCACGGATACAATCGTCATGGCACGCTGATTACCCATTCCGTTGAGCCACAGGCCGGGAGCCCCGTAACACAAAATTGCCCCGCTGATCCCGATGATCATGATTCGAATGGCCGACGAAGGAACCACAAGGATCGCAGCAAGGCTCGCAACCACCACCGACCAGACGAAGAGATTACGCCACGCCAGGAGTCTGGTGGGCGCCAACGGATCGTAGAACCCCGCGCGAGACACGTCGCGCCTAATGCGCTGCAACTCAACCGGCAACTGAGGAATTGACCGCGACAGCGCTGTGACGATCCACGGCGCCTTTTCAGCCGAGAATGGATACGAGTCATCGGAGCTGACGCTTGATCGCCTCAGTTCGCTGTACGCCATGACAACTGCCGAAACAACGAATCCGAGGAACGCCGCCAGCAGGAAAATGTAAAGGACATCAGCCATTGTCGCCCCCGTCAGTTTTGTGGCTTCACGAGGTAGTAAATCCAAAGCACTCCGACGACGTTCAGAATGGCCCCGAAGGCCAGGAACGTTCTCCCCAGAGGCTTCTCGAAGAACACGGCCACATGCTCGGGTGCAGCGACCAGCAGAACGCAAAACAGCAGTGGGGCAGCGGGAGCAATCACAAACGCGGAGAATCGTCCGCCGCTCGTTGCCGCCAGCACCTGCTGCCGGAACATCAACTGATCCCGCAGCAACACGCTGAGTCGCTCCAGCGCTTCGGCCAGCGGCCCTCCGGTTTCCTGATGCACTGAAAGAATCGTCGCCAGCAGGCCTGCCTCCCGGAGACCTCCACGGTCGGCAAAGGAGTCGAACGCCGAAGACAGTGACCTCCCCATGCTGAGCTGAGCGGCACACTTCGCCAGTTCGGTCCGCAACCGCCCTCGAGCCGATTCCTCACCCAGTCGAAAGGAGTCTTCAATACTTAAACCAGCCCTTACAGCACGTGCCATGATGGTCACGACCTCCGGAAACTGTTGCCGAAACTGTCCCATCTTGATCGACCGCCGCACCACCAGGGACGTCGCCAGCGCACAACCCGCCACAAACACGAACAGCAGCAGCCACGCTATCGACAGTTCCATGGTCAGTGTCACCAGAGCGAGTGTGGTGAACATCGCAGCGATCCAGACTGCCGTGTCCCGCAGGTCCCAATCGAGTTCCGCCTCGACCAGCCACATGCGGATTCGCGATTGTATGGAACCTCGGCGCGATGTCGCTCCGATGGCCGCCAGGTCCCCTTGGCCAGATGATGTCGACAAAACACGCATCGCCTGAGTCGCTGCTGCAAAGATCAGCAGCAGCCCCGCACCAAACAAGATTGTCGCCAGATTGTCCATCATCGGGTCACACTTTTGTCAAAACGTCCTTGTTGGCCTGAATCAGTTTGCCGCACCGGCTGGTGCCATGACTTTGCCCACTTCAGTGAACATGGCTTCCCTGTCGCAATTCTCCTCGGGCAAAGTGCGAGGTGAGAACCAGGATGCCACCAGTTCCGGAGCAACATCGCTCAGCCGGTCCAGAAATGTCGGGACATGACCGGTTGCCACAAATCGGCCTGGACGGTTTGCCGTTCCCTCCTCAGCCGTCGGGTCAAACCGGAAGATGTCCAACAGGTGGAAGTCGCCATCCGCAAGCCCCGTCAGTTCTGCGATCCGCATCACTCGACGTGAACCGTCTTTCCAGCGAGCGAGATGCACCACCAGCTTGATGCCCGCTGCGATATAGGCGCGAATCACCGCCAGCGGCAGGTCAAAGCCTCCCATCGTCACCATCATTTCGAGACGCGACAACGAATCTCTGGCCGTGTTGGCATGAATGGTACTGAAGGATCCTTCATGGCCAGTGTTGATGGCCTGCAGCATATCAACCGCCTCGGCACCGCGGACTTCACCGACCAGCAGTCGATCAGGCCGCATTCGCAGTGCGTTCCGAACCAGTTCGCGCAGTGAGATCTCTCCGACCCCTTCTGTATTGCTGATTCGCGACTCCAGCCGGACCACATGAGGGTGCCGAAGACGAAGTTCGGCGGAGTCCTCAACGGTCACAATCCGTTCCGACTCGGGGACACCTGCTGCCAGCGCATTAAGCAGCGTAGTCTTGCCAGTCCCCGTTCCCCCGGAAATCAAGAAGCTGAGCTTCGCCTGCACTGCGGCAAGAAGAAAATCGCGAATCTCGGGACACATCGCCCCTTTCGACAACAGCTGATCCAGGCTGAACGGCTCGGCGGGAAATCGCCGAATGGAAATCGTTGCCCCATCGATGGCCACTGGCGGAATCGTGACGTTCAGGCGACTCCCATCCGCCAGGCGGGCATCCACCATCGGTCGACTCTCATCGACACGTCGACCAACACGAGAAGCCACGCGCTGAGCAATCCTGAGAAGATGTTGCGTATCCGCAAACAGGACGTGCGTCCGCACGAGTTGCCCATTCTGCTCAACATAGACCTCGCGCGGGTTATTCACGAGGATGTCATTGATCGATGCATCTCTCATCAGCGGCTCGAGTGGCCCAAGTCCGTGAACCTCATCGAGCAGGTCCTGCAACATTCGCTGCTGAAGTTCCGAGTCGAGATCCGTCGCTTCGGTCGCGATGAGATACTCAATCCCATCACGCAGTTTCTGCGCGTTTTCGGCAACAAAATTGCCACGTCCACCTGAGATGCCAATGTTGAGCCGATCGAGCAACGTGTCGAGCAATTCGATTTTGCGCTGCTGAAACGCAATTTCCCGGTCGGTATTGGCGAACGCTCTCACGTGCGTGTGAGGTTCCTTGACGAAACCATCCGTGAGATCCGGTTTGTCAATCCTCCTGATTGCCGTTGTCATCTCTGTCTCATCCGTTGATGGAATTCAGGGTCCGGCTGACGCCTCAGTCCTTGGCGTCAGCCAATCATTTTTCAGGCAGTTCTCGTGTTTCGTTCGCCGAACCGCACCCTCGGCTCGTCGCCATCCTCACACGAGAGAGCGAGGTGACACTTCAGATTAGCGCCGGGTGTGGAACAGGCTGCTGGCAAGAGTCATCGGCGGTGCCGGTGCCGCAACCTGTGTTTGAACATAGGTGGGACGGGGCCTTCGCCAGTTGGGATCGACACGAACGAAGATGATTTCCGGTTGTCTCGATTCACGCTGCACACTTGCTCCCATAGGGGAGCCCACGGGGGCGTGGTAGTAGTAAACCGGCGCAGTTGGATAGTTCGGAGCAGGCACATGCCGTTGCACATCACCTCGCGGAGGCATTCGCGGACCGCGGTCCTCAGTTGCCGGAGCAATCGATTCTCCGGGAAGCAGTTCCACGACGTTGCTCTGTCCGCCGCGATACAGCTCGACACGTTCTGCGATGGGGGGGGCCGGAGGAGTGACCTCAGGTTCCACAACTCCCAGCAGCACGTCCAGGACTCCCGACGAGGGAAGGTCCCCCAATGGCTCTCGCCCCGGCTGTGGAGGAAGCAGCGAAAGCGACAGCGTCCCGCGCCCTTCCAGTGTCTTGATAATTTCCGTCTGTTCGGGAGTCAGTGCGAGCGTGATCTCAAACTGATCCGACACGTTCCCCCTCACATCGCGAGGCAATTGCGAGTCTGGATACACCAGTCCGCCAACGGCCAGCACTCGAACAGTATGGAACAGCGTATGAGTCCGGGCTTCATCAAATGAGCGAGGACGAGTCACATCATCCCGGCGAAACAGAACGTCCACCCAGGCATTCGGCGACGCAAACCCACGCACGCCGCCAACCAGTTTGACACCGACAGTGACGCCACGGAACCCGGGACCAAGATCGTCCGCAGGTGATGGTCCAGTCCCCTCGGCGTACAGACTGTCCAGTCCAAACGGGGCCCCCTTGGCGACCTTTGACTGTACAATACGCCCCACAATTTCCTTGCCCTGCGAGTAGAAATCCCGCACCGGAAGTTCCTGAATCTGCTCCCGTGTACAACGCCTCAGATAGAAGTCGGACGACTGCACCACGCGCCCCGCTTCAAGATCCCGCACAGCCACCGGAACGGAAATGAGCGGAGGAGCAGGCTTTGGCTTTGTCTGACTCATCTTCAGTCCAACACCCAGCAATCCGCACAGTACCGCGACAACGGAAACCAGCACCGTCGCCCGTGAGTTTCGGCCCGTGGACCGTCCCTGATCGCCGCTCGCTAACTTCTCTGTTGTCAACATATCGAACCTCAAAAACTGTATCCAAAACGCCCCTTGGGCTTGATAAATGCCTGGCCCGACGTCATTCAACCGCATCGGCGGAAATCGCCCCTGGACTCAAATGACTACTCAGCCTGTGCCGCCTCGTTGACGCTGATCCCGTTTCCATCCAGCAGCACACTGGACGGAATAACGTCGCTAAATGTTTCGCCCGGATCACTGGTATCACCATCGCCATTCCAGTCCACCGCGTAGCTCTGATTCACCGACTGCAGCGCAGCAGAGACATCGCCATATTCCATAACCACCGCGTCGCGATACTCGACCATCCCCGTCAGTATCCCGACCGCAACAATCGTTCCGAGCAGGACGTACTCAACCGATCCAATCGCTCCTGACTCCTCATTGAGAAGACGGGCAACCAGACGCCGACTGCGACGTTCCCGATTCCAGGTCCGTTGGTGAACTGGCATGTCAAACCCTTTGTCCCAATCACGTTCTCAAACGTGCCAAAACCAAACTTGCCGCCACCCGCTCACGCCGGACGACTTGCCTTAATTCTTAAACGGGTGGCGGCCTCGTGATTCGTTGCAGCGATCACGAGGCCGCCACACATAGCCCAGCTGGCCCAATCACCAGCCAGTCTTCGATGTCGACTACGGGGTTGCCGTGCCACCTTCTTCGAGTGCGGAAGAATTGACCGAGATGCCGCCGGCATCAACATTCGCCGCCGCCTGGGCATCCACCGAGTCAGTAAAGATTCCACCACCAGTGGTATCGGCAGTCGCATCGCCGGATGATTCCGTCGTCACGGCGTTGTATCGGTACGACTGATCAAGCTGAGCAACAGCCTGACTGAAGTCACCCAGCTCCTGAACCACCTGATCACGAATCTCAACCATACCGGCAATCAGCCCCAGAACGGCAATCGTCCCGATCAAGACCATCTCGGTTGAGACAATGAATCCATTCTCATCGGCAGTAAATTTCTTCAACAGGTTCATCACGTTTTCCTCCTGACAATGGGGAACAACTAAACAGGAGAGCACGATAGACATTGATCAACATAATCCGTCCCGACACCACCTTATCGGCCTACCGGTCCGTGTCGCTCGCTGCTCACGTAGGAGATTTAAACGGAGATACTTCTAACATGCGCAGGAATGAATCCATAAAACGCAACCTTATCTCCATGAATGGCGCAACTTCGATACACCCAACGAAAGTCTGGCAAAGTACCGACTCACATCACGCCTTATTGTCCGCTGTCGTCTAAGATTCACCATACCCATCGGGAACTGTGCCCCGGCGTTTGATCGGACACACCATCCCAAGAGGGGTATGATCAGGCTCAGGAGAATGGCTGCCCCGCCGACGTTGCACCGATGGCAGGGCAGCCAGTCCTGATGGCCCGCTCAACAGCAGAGTTCAACTAACTCAGCTGCTGGCTTCCGACACAGCACTGCCGTTGACGGAGATCCCTCCAGCATCAGCATTGGTCGTGGCCTGAGCGTCAACAGAATCGGTGAAGATTCCGCCGCCGGTGGTATCAGCCTGGGCATCGCCCGAGGCTTCGGTCGTAACGGCGTTGTACCGGTACGACTGGTCCAGCTGGGCCACAGCCTGGCTGAAGTCGCCCAGTTCCTGCACCACCTGATCACGAACTTCGACCAGACCAGCGATCAGTCCGAGAACGGCGATCGTACCAATCAGCACCAATTCCGTGGAGATAATGAATCCGTTCTCGTCCTTTGCAAACCGCTTCAACAGGCTCTTCATTTTAATTCCTCTTTCAAGGAGAGACCACAAGAGAGGTGAATGTAAACAGGATTGATTGACACAATCCGGACGGACACATAGGTACCAATGTCATCCGCCGCCCTGTTCACCACTCACTCAACATCGTTTAGTGGTAGTTATATCGACGCCTCACACAACGCAGTTTGCCCACTCCCACAGCTTTGCAGGTACCGGCATGAGATCATGGTTCGCCACGAACTGAAATCAATTCTCATCGCGCATAAAGGAAGCAGCCCGATAGTGACTCGCGTCGATTGACAGGAGACCCGCGCGAAAGCGCAGCGGGATTCGAGCCTCACCGGATGCTGAAGAGACAGAACCGATTGAAGAGGATTCGTTCGTCGTGAAAGAGAGTTAGGAAGTCGGCCAGCGGCAGCGAATTGGGACCGGGCTACGCGGCTGACTTCAAAGAGTCCCAGTGTTCGGCTGGCATGTCCACCGCGAGACGCAGTGCCCCGTGCGCCCCGGCATAAACGAAGTCATGAACTTTCTGAACACGCGCTTCCCCGAATTCCTTTCTCAGCTGCATCTCGACATGGGCGTCCAGACCGTGCACCTGTCCTCCACCACCGGCGAGTACGATTCGCCCCAGCAATGCCTTTTGAGTCTGGTAATCATACGACTCCAGGGCCTCGAAGATTCCGTCGACGACCGGCTGCAGAATGAGTCGACAGCCCTCGCGCAATGCAGGGCCAAAGTCAACACGCTGCGGGCGGCCTGCGACAGTCAACGTGACCAGAACTTCTTCACCTTCAACGGCGACGCTGCCGTAACGCTCCTTGAGCTCGCGAATCTCATCCGCTCGGAAGACCGCCTCCGGCAGCATTTCCAGCAGCGATTCGGTAATGGCGCGGTCAACGGCATCCCCGCCCGTGCCGACCGTCACCTGAGACTCCGTCATCGGATAGGTGCCGACCATGGGGCAGATGTCGATCGTTCCTGCGCCGATATCCACAATCAGTGCATCGGAGAGGTGCCCAATTCCGTAGGCCACCGCGAACGGCTCTGGAACCACAATTGCCTGCGGGCACACCCGCCTGCCCACGTCGAGCACGAACTGTTGAGCTGGCAGTTCCGCACGCGATGGAACACCAATCACGCACTGAGAAACCTCTGCCTGATCAATTCCCAATCGAGTCATCGAGTGCTGCAGAATCAGGTGAAGATCGCTCAGGACGGCCTGCTCCACCGAAGCATCATCGCCTCTCCGTTCATACTTGAACTGTGCTCCCGAGAGTGGGCGAATCACATCCAGCGACAGACTCGGATGCTTCAGATCGTCACCCACAACCGATTCTCGTCCTGTGACTCTGCGAGCGATCCGATCCTTGGGCCGACCCACAGCCGTTGGGACGCAGATGCGTCGGGAATCCGATGTCACAATCGCGGTTTTGGATGTTCCAAGATCAATGCCCACTGCCAGTTTCTTACTCATGTGTATTCCTC
>JAGQPW010000072.1 GCA_020426515.1 Planctomycetaceae bacterium
GGTCAGCTGCAGTCAGGTCGAGGCGGCCCCAGCGTGCTCGCCGATCGTCCCCGCCGATCCATCTATACCCGCGTCATGCGGAACAGTCACGACCCATTGCTGGAAGTGTTCGACCTGCCGCAGTTCATTTCGAGCAGTTCCAACCGAGATTCGACAACCACCCCAGTTCAGTCACTGCTGCTGATCAACTCTCAGGTCATGCTCGCCCACGCCGGAGCCCTGGCCGACCGCGTCCACTCACTGTCCGACAGTGACGATGTTCAAACACGGCTCGAGCGATTGTGGTGGCTGACCTTCGGACGTCCGCCCACTGCCGATGAACTCAATCAGGCGATGTCGTTTCTCCACGCCCAGGAGCAAATGCGGCTCAACGAACGTCAGGATGACAGTGTCCCGGCCAATGTCGCCACGGGTCAGGTCCCCTATCGCGATGGTCAGGCAGTGCTGTTTGAGGATCAACCGCAACAAGAGCGATTCCAGGTTCCCGCAGACGACCGGCTGAACACGGAAGACTTCACCTTCGAAGCCATTTTCCAGCTGCGTTCCGTGTATGAGTCCGGAGCCGTGCGGACACTGGGTGCGAAGATGGCTCGACAAGATTCCCGATCGGGCTGGCTGTTGGGGATCTCGGGAAAGGGATCTCGCCGGAAACCGCAATCACTTGTGTTGCAGATTTTCGGCCAGAATACAGAGGGCCGTCCTCAGGAAGTCGTTCTCTTCTCCGACCACCACCTGGAATTGAACAAACCGTATTACGCGGCCGTCAGCGTGCGGATGACAACACCCGAAGCTCCGGGAGTGGTCACCTTCCACCTGAAGGATCTCTCGAACGATGAAGAACCTCTTTCTACGGTTGAACTGCCCAATCCGCTGGTCTCCATGACTCTCAACGACGATCCGCTGACGGTCGGCTCCGGCCGAAACGGTGATCGTTTTGATGGTCTGATCGACGATGTGCGTCTGTCGAAACAGGCCCTGCCGAAATCCGAATTGCTGTACATCGCGGAGGGATTCACACCAACAACCATTGGTTACTGGCAGTTCGAGCCCAACCCCGGACTGCTCAAGGACAGTCTGCCCGATGGACTGCCTATCGAACTTGGCGGACGCGGGCCGAAGTTCACTCCAGCGTATGCCGCGTTTATTGATCTCTGTCATGTACTGTTGAATTCAAACGAGTTCCTGTATGTCCGCTGACGCTCATTGTCCCGCCTGGGCGGGATGATCTCCCACAGCACCAGCAAACCGCCCTCCTCCGCCCTCCCCCGCATTGCCTCAGCGTTCGCTCGCCTCACCGAAATGGCCCAACGATGAACAATCATTTCACTCTTCCGAATTCTCGACGTGAATTCCTCACTCAAAGTGGTGCCGGATTTGGAGCACTCGCACTGGCAGCCTTGCAGGCGGAAACGAATCCGCTGGCGGCGGCAGATCGCCCGACAAATCCTGTCCCACATCTCGCCCCCACGGCGAAGAGCGTGATCTTTCTCTTCATGGAAGGTGGGCCCAGTCACCTCGACACATTCGATCCCAAGCCGGAGCTCAATCGCCTCGCGGGGCAGCATCTTCCCGAGAGTTTTGGCACCGTGATCACCGCCATGGGAGAATTCCACGCGCCGCTCCTGGAATCCAAACGCAAATGGAAGCAGTACGGCGAAAGCGGCACCTGGGTCTCGGACTGGTTGCCTCACACCGCACAGTGCGTCGATGACATTGCCGTCATTCGGTCCTGCTGGACCGATGGCAACAGCCACTCTGCTGGAGTTTGCCAGATGAATACCTGCTCCATGCTTGGCGGGCGACCGTCGCTGGGCAGCTGGGTCACATATGGACTGGGAACCGAGAATCAGAACCTCCCGGCGTTCGTCGTGATGCAGGATGGACGCGGTACCGTCGTGAATGGCCCCCGCAACTGGAGCGCGGGATTCATGCCCGCCAATTACCAGGGGATTCACCTCTCCGAAGGCTCCCAACCGATTCCCAACCTCAATACGCCAGAAGGAATCAGCCCGTCCGTTCAGGAAGGGAAACTGTCACTGCTGAATTCGTTGAATCAGTCTTTTGCCAACGGCTATCCGCAGCAGTCCGAACTCGAAGCCCGCATCCGCAGCTACGAACTCGCCTTCCGCATGCAGGCCGCAGCACCCGAAGCGGTCGACCTGGCTCAGGAAACAGAGTTGACGAAAGCGTTGTACGGCATGGATGAAAAAGAGACCGCTTCGTATGGACGCCAGTGCCTGCTCGCGCGGCGGCTCGTGGAACGCGGCGTACGTTTCATTCAGTTGTATCACGGAGCTGGCAGCCGCTGGGACGCACACAGCAATATCGAGTCCAATCACACCGGGCTCTGTAAAGCGATGGACAAGCCGGTCGCCGGACTGCTGAAGGACTTAAAGCAACGCGGCCTGCTCGATCAGACGCTGGTCGTGTGGGGCGGTGAGTTCGGCCGTACTCCCATGTCCGAACAGGGGAATGGCCGTGACCATAACCCCACCGGCTTCACCATGTGGATGGCAGGAGGCGGCGTGAAAGGGGGACAGGTCATCGGGACGACGGATGAACTCGGCCTGCGTGCCGTGGAAGACAGGCTGCACGTCCATGACCTGCACGCGAGCATCCTGCACCTGCTCGGCCTGAACAACATGGACCTCACCTACTACTACAAAGGCCGTCCCGAACGCCCCACCGTCAACGAAGGCGCCTTCTTCGACCGACTGGTGACCGGCTGACGTTACGCCAGAATTGGCGTCAGCACGTTTCCGTGAACATCGGTCAGGCGGAAGTCGCGACCGCTGTAGCGGAAGGTCAGGCGTTCGTGATTGATTCCCAACAGGTGGAGCACGGTGGCCCACAGGTCATAAACCGTGGCAGGGTTTTCGACGACGTGATAACCCAGTTCGTCGGTCGCACCGTAGATGCTGCCTCCCTTGACCCCGCCTCCCGCCATCCAGACGCTGAAACCGAACGGGTTGTGGTCGCGACCATCGCTCCCTTGTGAAAAGGGCGTGCGGCCAAACTCTCCTGCCCAGACGATGAGAGTTTCCTCCAGCAGTCCGCAGCTGCGGAGATCCTTGATGAGTGCGGCGATCGGCTGATCCACCTGACGGGCCATGTCGCTGTGGCCCCCCTTAAGATTGCCGTGCTGATCCCAGGGATTGGCCGCCTGTCCAGCCCCGCGTGACTGCGGCAGACAACTCAATTCAATGAACCGCACTCCCCGCTCTACCATGCGACGAGCCAGCAGGCATTGACGACCGTACGCGGCCAGTTGCTGATCTCCGGAATTCAGTCCGTAGAGTTGAAGTGTCGCTTCCGTCTCACCCGAGATATCGCACAACTCCGGAACCGCAGCCTGCATGCGAAAGGCTGTTTCATAATTGTGAATCGCCGCTTCAACTTGCTCGTCCTGGGCCGAGCGTGCGAGAAACGCCTCGTCAAATTCCCGCGCAAACTGCAACCGACGCTGCTGCTCAGATGATGTCCCTCGCGGCTGAATGTTGCGAATGGCCTCCGAGGTATCGGCTTTGAGAAACGACCCTTGATTCTGTGCTGGCAGATAGCCGCTGCTGAACAGGCTGACGCCGCCGTGGGGAGGAGTGGCATCACCGCTTTGCAGCACGACAAAGCCGGGCAGATTTTCGTTCTCAGTTCCCAATCCATACGTACACCAGGCACCAGCGCTCGGATGCCCCATGAACGGGAACCCCGTGTGCATGAAAAAGTTCCCCTGAGCATGTTCATTGACCGGCGATGTCATCGAGCGAATGACCGCCAGTTCATCGGCTTCGGTCGCCACATGCGGAAACAGGCTGCTCACCGGCATGCCACATTCGCCCGATGGCGCAAACTCAAACGGGCTGGCCATGATATTGCCGTTGTTGTTGAACTGCGTACGTTCAACCCGTACCGGCATCGGCTGCCCATGGAGCTTCTTCAGCATCGGTTTTGGATCAAAGGTATCGACATGCGACACCCCGCCCGACATGTAGCAGAAGATCACATGCTTTACTCGCGGCTGATGATGGGGATGCTCCAATACTGCCCCGGCGGGTAACGCCCGCACCGCCGCATCTGCCGGCGAATTCATCAAACCGGCCAGTGCAACTGATCCAAAACCGGTCGAAACAGTTTCCAGAAACCGTCGGCGAGAAAAATTACCGGACATAGATGAACTCCTTAAACGTCACCAGAGCGCGAGCCAGTTCGGACCAGACGGCCACTTCGTCAACGGTGGCCGGGACATCCCCCAGGTCGTGGATGTCCCTCTGCAGTCCAGCCACTTCAGCACGCCATCTCAACACGCGATCACGATCCTCCGCAGAAAGCTGCGACAGAACTTCAGCATCGGGAACCGAAGTGGGCAGCACCTCTGCACTGGCCGCCACTTCGAGATCCGTTAAGGCGCGATCGTACAACTGCGCCTTCAGAATTCTGCCACTCAACAATCGATTCCCCACAGCCGGAAGATGACGAACACCGAAGCTGACAACGGACTTCCCAGCCGGGAACTCATAAGGGCCAGAACTCTGATACGGTTTGCCGTAGGGCTGCCCATTGCGATAACAGGTAATTTTTCCATCGACATGATAAACGATGGCAATATGGACAGGATGTTCATGAGCTTCTCGTTCAGGAGGACCACCGGCATCCTGCGTGCGTGCAAAATTATTGCTGCCGGCCAGCCATTCGTGAGGGGCCTTTTCGGCATACACAATCGCATCGAAGAAGACGCCATTGTCCGTCTGTACCGTCATCACGCCACCGGCGCGCTGGTCGAGATTATCCAGCTGCACCCAGGCTTCCAGAGTCTTGGACTGCAACGACTGCCGAAGCGGAGCTGTGACCATGTGCCCGCCCCCCGTGACCACAAGCGCACCATCGCGAATGGCCGCCCCCCCTCGCAGTTCCCCATGCAGACTCCCAAGAGAATCTTTGCCGTTTGTTTCAAAATCCCATCGGGCCATGGGGACCGGGGCCTGTTGATGCGTCTGCTGGGCCTTCAGTTTTGCGGTGGTAAGCAATCGGTTTCGAACCGGGGACAGCAGTTCATGAAGTTGCTGTTCGCGTGTGGCAATTTCTCCCTGCAGCCGATCCCATTGCTGCTGACGTTCCCGTAACTCGTGCTCGACATTGGCGAGGAACTGTTGCGACCGTGCGATCTCGTCATCCGTTGCCGGACGGGAGAACGCGGTCAGAAACATCTCGGCGATCCGCTGCTCGTCAGTTGTCAATTGCGGGTTGCCAAGGGTTCGTCGAGTCCACTCATTCGCATCACGAGTCATGCGGGCATCATTCAACATGGTCAACGACTGTGCCGGGACATTCGTCACATTGCGCCGACCCACCGTGCTGAACGGCTCGGGGAAATCGAACACACTCAGGAACGGGTCCAGCGAGTTGCGGATCACACTGACGTAGATGCTGCGTCGCGGAACGCCTCCCGATACGGGATTTCCATAGACTTTGCCATCGAGCTGCCCCGAAACGGAAAGCAACGAGTCGCGAATAGCTTCCGCTTCGAGACGATGGACATTCGCATGAGAGAGCCAACGATTGTCCGGATCAACCATGCGTGCCTGACTCGTAGGGAGCGACGATTGCTGCCAGGTCCGGGACGTCACCATCAGCCGGATCATGGACTTGAGCGACCAGCCCTCCTGCTCCAGCCGGATGGCCAGCCAGTCCAGCAATTCGGGATGTGAAGGAGTTTCGCCCAGTCGGCCAAAGTTATCGGGCGTGCGAACCAGTCCCTGCCCGAACAGATGATGCCAGAGTCGATTGACGATCACCCGGCGCGTGAACGGGTTATCTTGTCGAAGCAGGTCCTCAGCCAGTTCGCGGCGACCACTCAGTGGAGTGTCATAGGGAGTCGCATCAATGGCCTCCAGAAAGCGACGCGGAACTTCGTCGCCCGGCTGCTTGTGATTTCCGCGGACAAACAGTGGCTGGTTATGGCCGACGGTCTCATCCAGTCCCGGGACACGTGTCGGAACGGGAATCTCCTGTTCCAGACGTCGGTACTCCTCCACCACCGACTTCGCCGTCGCCAGCGATGAGATGGTATTTGGAAGCAGTTGTTCACGCACACAGGCATCAAGCAGCAAGGCCTGCGAATCACTGGCCGTTCCCGACCTCCAGGCGTTGATCGCAGCGACAATGGCTTCCTGGTACAGCTGCGCGACATCCGCAGGGTCCTCAGGAGTTCTGGTCTGAGCCGCATCCAGGATGGGCATCAGTTGTTCGGGCGACTCGACTGGTCGCTGGCTGCCGCGCGGAATGACAACGGCTTCCCGAATTCCAAACCAGGATCGATCAATTGACTTCACCAGCAACGGGGCATCGCGGGCCGCCGCCAGCTCAATGTGCAGGCTGTCGCCACTCCAGTAGTTGAGGTCAAATCGCTGCCAGCGCCAGTTGTTGTTCAATTGGGGGACCGGATACACCGTACCGCTGCGTGGATAGTTCTGCACGACGAACCGCAGCGTCGATCCTCCGTCGCCAATCACCCGTAACCACATCTCCGAGTTCTCATCAGCAATGAAATCCGGGGAAGTGAGGCGGGCTGCATGTTTGGACGAGATGAGATGACTGTAGACCCCCGATGGATAGATGCCGGTAAGCACAGCATCCCCATCGGGAGCGATGGCAAAGTCGCCAGCGGCCTGAGGCCGCTCAGAAAGTCCGGTTCCATTGGGAAACCAGTTGGCGTAGTCCGCGGGAGTCGATAGATCCCAACGCAACGAGCCTCCCTCGCGAAAGTTCTTGTCGCGATTGATCGAAGCGACAAGTTGGTCCCAGACCTGCGCGAAAGGTTGATCCTGTGTTCCCTCGGCACGCAGTTTGGACAGCAAGTACCAGATCGACTGCGGCTGTTTCGCTTCTTCTGCTGAGGGGAGACTGCCCTGTAGACGATCCGCGAGAGTCGACGCAACCGGCAGCCAGTCGGCGGCAATCGCTTGTCGAATCTGCGGTTTAAGCTGGGCCAGTGCATCACGATTCCGCTCCAGTTCCGATGGCAGATTGATCGCATTCCGAGCGGGTCGGGTCGATCCCAGAATGCCAAACAGCGCGTAGTAATCCTGCTGGCTGATGGCATCAAACTTGTGATCGTGACAACGGGCGCAGGAAATCGTCAGCCCGAGAAACGCCTTCGAAAACGCATTGATCTGGTCGTCAGTAAAACGCACCTTCTCATCCAGAGCGTCCGTCGGTGCGAAGCCATGAAACACCATGCGCCAATGAGCCGGGCCAATGGCCGACTCGTTGAACGCGAGTTCAGGATTGATGCGAGGCTGCTCCAGCAGATCGCCAGCCACATGCTCGCGCACCAACTGGTCATACGGCACATCAGCATTCAACGCACGAATGAGATAGTCGCGGTACATCCATGCGTTTTCATTCAGTGGATCACCTTCACTGCCATGAGATTCCGCATATCGGATCCAGTCCATCCAGTGCCGCGCCCAACGCTCGCCAAAGTGCGGACTGGCGAGCAGCTCATCAACGAGCTGTTCATACGCAGCCTGCCGTTTCGCCGCATCAAGCACACTGAGCCGCTCAATCCACAACTGAGCTTCCGCAGGACTGGGAGGCAACCCGATAAGCGTGAAATACACCCGGCGCACGAGTGTTTCGGGACTGGCCGCTGCAGCAGGCTGTAGCTTTGCATCCACTAGCTGGCGCTGAATGAAACGATCTACCGGATGGGGACCGGCATCGGGAAACACGGCCGCCGGGACGTCGAACTCGCTGATCGGCAGAAAGCTCCACCACTGTTTGCGCTGTTGCAGCTTCGCTTCCCATGACAGCGCAGCAGCGACTTCATCAGACGTAGGTGGTTTCGAACGTGGATCAGGTGCTCCCATGACAATCCAGCGTTCGAAATCTGCAATCGTTGCCTGATCGAGCTTCGGGCCTCCCTGAGGCATTTCCATGCCATCGACTTCGTGCCGCAGGATCGGCAGCAGTCGACTCATTTCCGGTTTACCTGGAACAACAATCGGCCCGTTTTCGCCCCCCTTAAGCAACGCGGCACGATGATCGAGTACCAACCCGCCTTCGGCAGAATCAGCAGAGTTATGGCACTCGTAACAGTGGTCTGCCAGGACCGGTCGAATGCGAGACTCAAAGAACTCTCTCTGCTCCGGCGTCGGCAGTTCTTCAGCCGCTGCCGACTGGACAACTGCCAGCACCAGCAGCATCGTCGGGATGAGTTTTCCAGGGCACTTGCTCACGGTTCTCTCCACTGATTGGACACGACTTAACCGGGAACTCATCCGGACAATTCATGGCCAGGGGCATCCATTGACGCACGTCTCACACCAGCCCGCATCGCAAACGAGGGTGACTTACTTTCCATTTCTCGCTTGCGATGTGAACCGAGATGAGTCCATGAACACTCCGAACACTAAGACAATAGCTCATTACGAATCTGGGCAGCAGCCTCGATGCACAACTGCCCCACTTCAGCAAACTGTCGCTGCGTCAATCGCTTGAGTGGCGACATGACCGTCACAGCTCCGACCGGCAGCTGATAGGCGTTCAGAATCGGAGCCGCTACACAGCGAATTCCCTCGATCCCTTCTTCATTGTCTTCGGCATATCCGCGCTGCCGCACCTGCTTCAAGTCACGCTCCAAAGCGGCTGGCGTCGCCTTTGTGTTGGCAGTGAACTGCTTCAGTGGCGATACCTGCGTCAGCCACGACTCATACTGCTGCCGAGGCATAAAGGCGAGAATAGCCTTCCCCGGCGCGCAGGAATACAAAGGCACCCTCATGCCGACTTGTCCGGTCACTTGAATGGCTTCCAGACCAGAGAGCTGCTCCAGCACCATTCCCTTGTGGCCGCTTGGAATGACCAGTTGAACCGTCTCGCGTGTCCGGTTCCGCAGCTGCTTCATCGGTTGGTACGCACACCTCGCAAGACTCTTGTCAGCAACACGCGGACTGCTGATTTCCAGCAATCGACTCGTCAGCACATAGCGACGGTCGTCTTCCTGTCGCGAGAGATACCCCAGCGATGTCAATGTACTCAGGACGCGGAACACCAGATTGGCCGAGCAACCAGTCTGCTCGACGACTTCCGATTGCGTGAGTCCAGAGGAATGCCGGGCAATCGCCTCCAGAACGGCCATCGTTTTCGCAACCGTCGGAGCGGGCAACTCCGCCGATTCCTGCAGGAATGACGGTGACGACGACAGGGTAGCGGGATCGGCAAGGTTCATTCGGCCAGCTCAAAAAACGACCAGACATTTCTACATCCAGAATTCACTCTAAATTTAGAACAACCTGCCAACCAGATCAACAGTGACTGTTCACAAACGGCCAGAAACGGGGATGCGGGACGCCAGACGTTTGGGCCACGAGGTCTCGCAGCCCGGCGAAGCCACCTGAATTCTGCACTCGCAGTCATGAAGGTCAGCACGAAAAGCACAGTTCTTGAGAGTCGTTCCCGAGTTCCCAGGAAGTTCTGGGAGACTTCATCCTCCGTTCACATCGGCTCGTAATATGCCGTCATGTTGTTGCAGCGACGGGGCTGCAGGTCTTGGTGAGCCGGAGGCTCGCGACCTGTCAGCGACCACTTCTCGGAGCCGACCGGGGAGGGGCCAACCGGATGAGAATGTCCGCAAGGTGGACCATCTGGGGAGACATCGGCTTACTGAAGACAATGGTTGATCGCCGCAGGTCGCGTCGGTCGTTTTCCTCGACAAGTCCTTGATCGAAATAAGGAATGTGTCCCATGCTCGCACGAAAAGTGCAGAATCCGATTGCCAAACGCAGCGGTTTCACCCTCATTGAATTGCTCGTCGTCATCGCGATCATCGCGATCCTGGCTGCCTTCCTGGTTCCCGCCATCCAGAAGGCACGTGAAGCCGCCCGTTCTGCCCAGTGCAAGAACAACCTGCGTCAGTTCGGTATCGGACTGGCTGTGTTTGCCGAAAATGACAAGCAGAAGCGTGTCTGCTCTGGTGCTTACGACTGGAAGCGCGATGGTTGCGTCACCAAGTATGGCTGGGTCGCCGACCTGGTCAACAGTGGAGCAGCCTGGCCGCAGACCATGCTCTGCCCCTCCAGCACCATGCGGGGTTCAGAAAAGCTGAACGACCTGCTGGGCGGTGACTCCGTCGGCACGCAGGGGAACCTTCCGACCGAGTTGCAGTTCCGACTTCTGGAAGACACCTGCAACAGCTCCAACGGAATTGCATCAATCGCCGCTGGTGATTCAGACACGAACGGCTATGACGATGTCGCCGAATTCGTGGGTGCCAATGTTCTGGCCAAGGGCTTTGGTACAAACTATGCCACTAGCTGGCAGATGGTTCGGTCGGTCACCAAGCTGGTTAAGAATGGTACCGATTTGCACACGCACGCCACGTACGACAACAAGGGGCTCGGTGGAGCGATGGGGCCAGCGACCCTGCCATTGCTGGAAGCCTCTCCTATTCCTTCCAGCAACATCCCATTCATTGGGTGCGGTGGTGCTGGCGATGCCAAAGAAGCAGCACTCGTGAACGCCATCCCCGGCTTCCTGAGCCAGGGTGAGCGTTTGGCAGAATCCTTCAACGACGGTCCCGCCTACTGGGATGGCACAGCTGGTTCAGTCAAGCTGCTCGGCAAGGACTACCTGATTCAGCCCAACGCCTCTACAGGGAGCTGTGCATGGTGTGACGACGTCCTCCCAACCTCCAGCTCCGCCGGGTCCGCTGGAGCAGACAATAAGCTGTGGCTGCAGGACACCCGCGACTGGTTCGCCCTGCACGGCGGCGGCGGCAAGGGAGCATGCAACATCCTGATGGCCGACGGTTCCGTCAAGACGATCTTCGACCTGAACGGCGACGGCTACCTGAACCCAGGCTTCGCAGCTGTCGGCGGAAGTCAGCAGTTCGATGGCTACACCGACGCACAGGTCGAGCTGGAGCCGTTCGAAGTCTACTCCGGCCCCTCGATCCAGCAGCTGTCCGCTTCCAAGGGTGACTTCGAATAATGCCCTTGAATCACTGCTGAGCCAGGTTTGACTCTGGGGGTACGGCGGCTCATGTAGCCTCCGTGCCTCCTTCCATTGACGCCGTTGAAGAGGTGTCACAGCCGTGGTGTTCACGGATGTGCTCAGGCAACCGCCTCTTCAATGCCCGGGGACGCCGGGTCATTCTGTCCGGCGTCCCATTTTTCCAGGAAATAACGGCGGGCGCAGATTCCCGCTCGTTGAGAGGAAAAATCCATGTCAGCTCCATTTCTCTGCTGTCCCGAATGCCAGACCGAGGTGCAGCCCGCCATGGCTCGCTGTCGAAGTTGTGGCTACGTCCTCAATGGCAATACTCCGGCGAGAGAACGTGCTCAGGTGAGTTCCCGGAACGAAGCCGAGCGTGCGATCCAGCTGCGAATCCAGAAAGCCGACGGAAGAATTCGTTCCCAGTGTTCCGGTTGTGGAAACCGAGTGAAGGCCCCGCTGGAACTCGCAGGAAAACCGGTCCGCTGCCCGAAGTGCTCGAACTCCGTCGAAATGCCGGGCCTTGACGTGCTGGATCAATTCCAGCAAACCAGTTCCGGCGCTCAGGGTGACAATCTGAAGATGCTGCTCTCGGCCTCTGGCTCTCCGGCGGATGACCAGGATACGGATGGAACGTCGTTCGAGCTGACACTGACATCCATGGATGCCCTCGTCGCACAACTCAAACAGCAGTCTCCGGCAGCCAGCCCCGCAAGGGAATCCATCGCACCAGAATCACTTGCGGCACAGAGCCAGCAAACAGAAGTTCGCTCCGAGATGGCGACTCGCCAAGATGCCGTAGCAACCCTCCCCTCTCCAGGCAGCGGCTCCGCCGACAATGTCGTGCTGGGTGATGTGCCGGAAAGCCAGCAACAGGCCGCCACGGCCAGGCCAATTGTCACTGTCCGGGCCACATGCAGTGCCTGCTCTCTGGAAATTTCCGCCCCGGCACAGTTCGCGGGCGTGACGGTTCCCTGCGAATCATGCGGTGCCGCTGTTCGCTTCCCGGAGCGTACCCTGGCAGGTGCCCGTTCGTCCGCCGACAACGCACAGAGCCACAGTTCCGGCGTGGCTGGTCGTCGCGGTATTGACCTGCTGCGAGCCATCGACCGAGCCCTCTCTCAGCCAGCAGCAACCCCCGAGCGTCACCGGCCCATCGATATTGAGGAACTCTCCTCCTGGACCACACGCGGCTACCTCAAGAGTATCCGACAGGCCTGCAAGGCGGATACATCGGAGAATTTGCTGAAAGCCCGTCAAGCACTCAAGGCACTGGCGTTGCATGGTGAAATCGACGCACGCAGCGAACTGTTCAAGCTGTACGAGACAGCCGAAGGCGGATTGAAGTCGGAAATCCTGTGCTGTCTGGCCTCATTACGACATCCGGAATGTTTTGCGCCCTTAATCCGGACACTGGGATCTGCCTCCGCAGACGAAGTGCTGCCGCTGGCTCGGGCACTGGCCGAACTCGGCGATGCCCGAGCTGTACTCCCATTGCTCTTTGCATCCGATGCCTGCGAACCACATCGAGAGCGCATTCACGATGCCCTCGTCAGCATGGAAGGCGCCGCCGGGAATGAGATGTGTCGGATCGTGATGAAGTCCGAAGATCGCCCACTGCTGAGAACCATTGCCGGCCTGCTGGGCCGTTTCAGCGGAGCATGTCCCGTTAAGACTCTTTCAAAACTTCTGAAGGACGACCACGACGAGGTTCGCGAAGAGGCTGCCAGAAGTCTGGCGAAGTTGGCCGACGGCACAGCCGTGAAGCTCCTGACTCGAAGCATGAGGGACAAGTCCGAAACCGTTCGCGTTTTCGCAGCTCAAGGATTCAGTCGCTGCGACACCGAAGAAGCCGTTTCGGCACTGATGAAATTTGTGGGCGACCCCGCGCCAGCCGTTCGTCGGCAGGTGTTGCTGACGCTCGGTGCCTGCGGCAAGGCAATTGCGATGCCCGCCGTTCGTCGTCGTGTCGACGATGCCGATCCCGAATGTCGTATCGCCGCTGCAGAAGCACTCGGGCGACTGGGAGATCCACAAGGACTGACATTACTCCTGAATATGCTCAAGGAGCAGCCTCTCTCCAGCGAAACAGGTCTGGCCCTTCCAATTGCCCAGGCCATCGGGCGCATGAAGGACCCGCGAGGAACGGTTCCACTGCTGAATCTGCTCTCGACGGATGATGTCGCACTAAAGGAACAAATCGCCGTCTCTCTTGGCGAAATGAAACAGCGAGCAGCACGCGAGTCGCTGGAGCGGCTTCTCACTCACGATCATTCCGATCGTGTGAGAGCGGCAGCCGCGAAGGCCCTCGGGGAGCTGGGCGACATCGAAGCGCGTCCGGCTTTGGAACGAGCGCTGCGAGATTCCGCTCCAGTCAAGATGCAGGCAATCCCGGCGATCGTCAAACTCAAGGGAAGAGTGGCCGAAACCGTGCGGACGCTGTTGCCAATCCTGGAAGATCAACGCCCCCTGGTCCGTTGTCAGGCATTGATCGCCCTGCGTGAGTTGGGAGATCAGTCGGCAGCCACGCCCGTGATTCCATTGATTCTCGACCCGCACTCTGAAGTCCACAAGGAAACACTGGCCACGCTGAGAGCACTCGGCGAAAAGCGTTCCGAAGACGCACTGATCAAGGTCGCCCAGAAGAAGAACAAGAAAGCGGCTCTCCCCACCGCAGTTCAGGCACGCAGTGCCCAGCCAGCTCGCCCGGTGGCCTCGGGCGGCATATCGCGATTTTCTTTCGGTCAGATATCCGAAATGGTCACGATGCTGAGCCCGGCCTCGCTGGTGGGTGCAGTCGCCCACCCCTTTGTCATGGGCGGATTGACATTGACGCTGCTGCTGGGAGTGGGGATATGGATCGGATGGAATCCGGAGACTTTGGGATCAGGACTCCCTGTGGTTCGGGGCAGTGTGGCCAGCGTCGCGGTCAGCGAAGACGGGAAATTCATTGCTGCGGGCCGCACAAGGGGAGTGCTGGAAATCTGGGATGTCGCGCAGCAGAAAGTGATCGCCAGCGTCCCCGGCATGCCATCACGCCTGATCTGCTTTGGGCCGGGAGCCAAGAACCTGCTGTGCGCCCAGGGGAAGCGAATGTCGTTGATCCCGTTTGACAGCGGCAAGCTCGGCGAGGCAATCCCGGTAGACGCGCACTCAGGGACCGTTGTGGATATGAAAGTCACCCCCGACCACCGATTCGCCGTGACGCTCGGAACCGAAGGAAACATCATCCGCTGGGATCTGGAAGCAGGGCGTCCCGTAAGTACGATTGCGGTCAAGGAGAAGTTGGGTTGCATCGCCATCAGCGCAGACGGCCATGAGCTGGTCGGTTCGAAGACGAACGGAGAATTGTTCCTGTGGGACATGGATTCTCAGGAACAGATCGCTTCAGTGAATACCAGGGTACTGGGAATTCGCTCCCTCGCAATTCAGGCCGATGGCCCCCTCGTTGCCGCGGGCGGCGGGCAGGGCGAAATCGCGCTTTGGGATCCTGCAAAACCTGGCAGTGTCCAAGTGGACACATCGTCCCCGGCCATGGTTCGAGCACTCAGCTTTCCCGCCGGCGGGCGACTCTATGCGGCACGTGGCGCGAAGGTCGAGCTACGGAACGTTGCGACCGGCGACCAGGTCGTTCTGGACACATCACTGGAAACAATCAGCACTTTGTCAGTTGATCAGGCTGGTCAACTGGTTTCCGTGGGCAATGAAGATGAATCGCCGGTCCTGGTCTTTGATGGCGGATCCGGCAAGCTGGTCCATTCGCTGGACAAGGACCTGTAGTCCCACTGAACCTTGCCTTTCACATGTCCCCGCTGAGGCGTGCGTGACGCAGTCGGCCTCCCGAAATCGGGAACGTACCGGTCAGCCGCCTTCGCGGGAAATGCCGCTGCTTTCGACTTTCAGCTTCTTGATGGCATCCGGATCGTGGTGCATCAGGCTGGTGGCGACAGTGGCCCCCACGATGATGAACAGCAGCAATACGCCTACGACGACCAGTGCCTGAGTCGTATTGAAATCGTAGCCAAACGCCTTTTGCGAAAAGACCAGCGCGTACTGGGCATCGGTACTGGCTCCGAGAGGAGTCTGGGCGTCGAGCGGAATCAGAAATTCGACCGACTTGGCATTCTTGGAAACCGCAATCCGTTGTCCACAGCCTCCGCACCGCCCTTTCTTGCCGCCATGCTTCGCGGTGATCTCAAGTTGCTGCTTGCAAGACTTGCAGGCAACCCGATTTCCCTTCACCTTGCGTTTTCCGTCGGAAATCAGCGACGGAGCCTGAATGGTCACAGTCGACGTATTCGACAGCACGCTCTGCGATGACGATGACGATGGCGGCATCGCACCCTTGAGCACGGCTGCAGCAAACTCCGCGCAGGACGCAAAGCGTCTGTCGGGTCGCTTGGACATCCCTCGCCGCACTGCCGCAGAAAGGGCCGCTGGAATGCGCGGATTGAGTTCCGCGAGGTCCCTGGGACGCACACGGGTCTGATTCACCATCGTCGCCGAGGCCGTCGGTCCTTCAAACGGAATGATTCCTGAGAGAATTTCGTAAACGGTGACGGCCAGCGAATACTGATCGGCCTGACCATCAAAGTCGCGACC
Organism: Planctomycetaceae bacterium; assembly: GCA_020426515.1. Taxonomy (GTDB): domain Bacteria; phylum Planctomycetota; class Planctomycetia; order Planctomycetales; family Planctomycetaceae; genus JACKHO01. Next base: position 15,589 of record JAGQPW010000072.1, read on the forward strand.
GAGCACCAGTTCCGGAGCAACATAGTTTGGTGTTCCGACAACGGCTCCGGCCGCAGTGGAGGAGCTGTCTTCATCGGCCGTCAGGACCACCTTGGAGAGCCCGAAGTCACTCAGATACGGATTGCCATGATCATCGAACAGGATGTTCGCGGGTTTCACATCACGATGAACGCAGTCCTGCGAATGCATGAAATCAAGAGCAGCCCCAATTTGCGGCAACCACTGCGCCAGTGACCGCCGCGACATCGGCCGCCGCATGCCATCCTGCTGTCGCTGTCGGTCCTCAAGAGAACCGCCGCCGACATACTGCATCACAAAGTAGGGAACGTCTTCAACCTGCCCCGCGTCCAGGATACTAATAATGTGGGGATGACGGAGTCGCACCAGGAAACTCGACTCGCGGTGAAATCGTTCCAGAAAGCCGGGGTTCTCCAGACGGTCCTCTGCCGGGACCTTGATGACCACATCCGACTTCAAATTCTGATCGACAGCCCGGTACACAAAGCCCATGCTCCCATGGCCCAGCAGACCCGTGACTGCATAGCGACCAGCAACCACCTGGCCCGTGAGATCAACTCGGTCCAGCGGCTTGTGTCTGCGGCGGACTTGCCGCGGCATCGATTTGTGTGAGGAAGGGGACTGCATACGCGAGCATCGTGCTGATCCACAACTTGAATTGCAATACGACTACGCGCGTCTTCACCGAAGTTTCACGTCGCACCAGTCCGAACTTCACGAACGGGCTCTCCACGCTCACTCGCTCACTCCCCAACGCTCTGAATTGATGCCGCAAGCCCCCCATCCGTGACAACCACAGTGAACGCCGCACCACATCCCCGGAACTGGACGATCTCCCCTCACGCCTCTAACATGTTAGAGGGAACACTGAATGAGGCCACCGGCGGGAAAGCACATAGATATGAGCAATACAACGTATGCTGACCAGGTGTATGAGCACATCTTGGGCCGACTGCTCAGACGCGAGCTGCGACCTGGGGACGTTCTGGATCGCCGCAAGATCGCGGGAGAGTTGGACGTCAGCCTGATTCCAGTCTCCGACGCCGTTCAGAAGCTGACCTACGAAGGCTTCCTGACGACACGTCGCCGTCATGGGACATTCGTCAGTACTCCCGATCTCGAAGACATTCGCGGTCAACTATTGTTGCGAGAAGCCTTGGAGTGTCAGGCCGCCCGCCTGTATTGCGGAGCGCCAGTTCAACAGGCGCAGCGCGAACTGTCCTCGCTCGCAAAAGCCGCAGACAAGGCCGCATCAAAGGGCCGACAGGTGTGGTCGGAAGACTTCGATTTCCATCAGGCACTGGTCGAGCTCACCGGCTGTGCCGCGATCATCGAATGCTTTCAGCGCATCGTGAACCTGAGCATGTTTCACGAGACGGCACGCATCAGTCCGATGCATCAATCCACCTACGACAATCATGTGACGTTGCTGCGGGACTTGTGCAAGACCACAACACCCGACGCAGCCGAGGCCCGCATACGAGCCCACGTCCGCACCGGAAAAGAAGCCTTCTACGGAGCGCCTCGATGAAGTCCGTCCCTGTTCAATCTTCGCCCTGCAAGTTGTCTCCATGGTCACTCATCCTCATGTTGGTCATGTTGGGGACGATGCCTGGCTCGACAGTTGCCGGCGACATGACCCGCACCGATCTCTTCAAGGCTGGAGAGGATGGCTACAAGCTGTACCGCATTCCCGGCATTGTGGTCACGAAAAGCGGGACGATTCTTGCCTACTGTGAAGCCCGCAAGAGTGACTCCGGCGACTGGGGTCCCATTGATGTGATGCTGCGTCGCAGCACCGATGGCGGGACCACGTGGCTGCCCCGCCAGCAGATTGTCCATGTTGAGGGAGATCTGCCGATCAATCCGGTTGCTGCGGCACAAAAGCTGGATAAGCCTGGAGAAAACACCGTCAACAACCCTGTGGCCATCGTCGACCATCAGACGGGAGCCGTCCACTTTCTGTACTGTCTGGAGTACATGCGTTGCTTCTACATGCGCAGCGATGACGATGGCGCCACGTGGACGGAACCCGTCGAGATCACAGCGACGTTCGAAGCGTTTCGTCCGGAATACGACTGGAAAGTGATCGCCACCGGTCCCGCTCACGGAATTCAGTTACAGCATGGCGCACATGCGGGTCGACTGATCGTCCCAGTATGGATGTCCCTCGGAACCGGAGGCCATGCCCATCGTCCTTCCGTCACCGCCACGATCTACAGCGATGATCATGGCCAGACCTGGCAGCGCGGCGAGATTGCCGTCCCCGATACACCGGACACGGTCTTTCCGAATGAGACGGTCGCCGTTGAACTGGCCGATGGCTCCGTCATGCTCAACTCACGCAGCGAGTCGAAGACTCACCGTCGACTCATCACCACCAGCCTCGATGGCGCCACAGACTGGACAACGCCTCGCTTCGATGAAGCCCTGCTGGAACCGATCTGTATGGCTGGGCTGGTACGAGTGCGTTTTCCAACGACAGCACGCTCCGGGCTGATCGCCTTTTCGAACCCTCACAACCTTGCTCGGCGTGATGGCAAGGAAGTTCCCGGAAAGCCGCGTGACCGCTTCAATGTCTCCATCAAGCTGAGTGACAATGATGGGAAGACCTGGTCCGCCAACCGCGTGCTGGAAGAAGGCTTCAGTGGTTACAGCGACCTCGCCGCCCTGCCCGATGGCACGCTGTTGTGCTTCTACGAGCGTGGCAGCACGGATGGAAACATCTACCGCACGGGCCTGCTGACTGTCGCGAAATTCGATGAAGGCTGGGTGCGAGCAGGGAACAATCCTGTCTCAAGTCACAGTACGAAACCACCGCTGCGCATTTTGCCTCTGGGTGACAGTATCACGCGGGGCTCGTACCTCGCTCAATACAAGGACGGCCCTTTCAAGGGTTCCGCTATCGGTCTGCCCCACGAACAGGCGGGCGGATATCGCAAACCGCTCCAGGATCGTCTCCATGCGGCCGGCATCGCCTTCGACTTCGTTGGGGATCTGGACTACGGGGCCTATGGGCACAGCGGTACCGTTGATGCAAGCTTCGATCCCGATCACCACGGGCTGGCCGGATTCAGTAACCGCAGCATCCTCAATGGAGGAACCGTTCCCACGCCCAATGATGTGCTAGCGAAGCTGGACAAGAAGACGGTTGACGTCCCAGGCATCATTGATGTCCTCAACCGACATCAGCCCGATGCGATTTTGCTGATGTCAGGGGCCAACGGTTTCGATGCCGCTGCACGCGATCAGCTCATCACCCGTATCACAGATCACAGCAATGCCCACCTGTTCGTAGGAACAATTCCTCCGCAACAGGCCCCCCGTCGAGGCTGGGAACAGGTCGCGGCCTACAATGCGTCGCTTCCGGACATCGTCAACGGCCTGCAACAACAGGGAAAGCGAATCACACTCGTCCCCATTCACGATGCACTCACGACCGATGATCTGCTTGCTGATGGAGTGCACCCCAATCAGGTGGGAATGGATAAGATGGCAGAGGCCTGGTTTCAGGCACTCGCCGCAGCTCAGCTGGCGACGGCGCCGCCAGCATCGTCGGGAACGCTCCTCTCGCAAACGGTCGACATCTGCGTTTACGGAGGAACCTCTGGTGGCGTGGCTGCAGCAGTGCAGGCGGCACGTATGGGCAAACGTGTTCTGCTCGCCGAGCCAGGCCATCATCTCGGTGGGATGACTTCCGGGGGACTGAGCGCCGTGGACATCGGCGATCCTCGCAGTGTCGGCGGCATTGCCCGCGAGTACTTCACCCGCCTGGTTTCCAAGTATGGCAAGGAACTGAACTGGGACCAGCCGTTCAAGAGTCACGGTGGACCGGCGACCGGCGGGGCGTACTCCATCGAACCGCATGTTGCGGAGCAGGTCTTTGATGAGATGGTCTCCGAGGCCGGAGTCATCGTCTGGCGTGATGCCCAGTTGGAGTCGGTCGAGAAGACTGGCCCCCGGATTAACAAAATCGTGATGGCTGACGGTCGCACGGTACAAGCGCGCATGTTCATCGACACCACCTACGAGGGGGATTTGATGGCGGCGTCTGGTGTGAGCTACACATTGGAGCGAGAAGGCAACGCCAAGTATGGCGAGTCGCTCAACGGCATCTCCTACGCAGAAAAATATCGTCCCCGCACGGATCACAAAACTCCCGGAGCTAACGGCCGCGTTCCCGGTGGGCAAGGTGTGTGGGATCGGGATCTGCCACTCGATCCGTACATCACCCCCGGTGATCCCTCCAGTGGGCTGCTGCCTCTGATCAATCCCGGCGAACCGGGAAATCCGGGCGAACCGGCTCCCGGCGTGCAGGCTTATTGCTTCCGACTCTGCCTGAGCACCGCCGAAGACCGCCTGCCGATCGAACCACCAGCAAACTACGACGCCCGGCAGTATGAGCTTGTGGCCCGCTTCATCGCAGGCTGTGAGGCCCTGGGTGATGACATGGATCTGCGGTGGTTCTCCAAACACGATCCGCTTCCCAATAGCAAATGGGACTTCAACACGGCCACCTTCGGTGGCAATCTTCCTGGTGTGAGTTGGGAATGGCCCGAAGCCACCTATGCCCGACGCGCAGAGCTGTCTCAACAAATTGAGGATTACCATCGCGGACTGCTGCACTTTCTGGCCACTGACGAACGCGTCCCGGAAAAGGTCCGTCACGATATGCGGCGATTCGGACTCCCTCCCGATGAGTTTCGCGACCACGAGGGCTGGCCTCATCAGCTGTACATTCGCGAAGGCCGACGGATGGTCAGCGATCTCGTTTTGACCGAGCATCACACGTTCGGTCGCCAGATTGCTCCACACTCCATTGGCCTCGGTTCATACGGAACCGATATCCACGAGATTCGCCGCATCGTCAAGGATGGAGTCGTCACGCGCGAAGGCAAAGTCGGAGGGGGGCGAGGCGGCTTTGGCCCGTATCAGATTGGCTATGGAGCGATCGTTCCCAGGCAAATGGAATGTGACAACCTGCTGGTTCCATTCGCGCTCTCAGCCAGCCACACAGCCTTCGCCAGCATTCGTATGGAACCGGTGTTCATGATCACCAGCCAGTCGGCCGCAACCGCTGCAGCATTGGCCATCAAGGGCAACGTCCCCATTCAGGACGTCGATCAATCGGAACTGCGAACGCGTCTGCTGGCTGATGGGCAGGTCCTGGAATGGTCCGCACCATCCAGGACGAAGCCAACACCACACCTTGTCACTCGACCTGAGAACCTTTCCGGAATCGTCCTCGACAACAAGGACGGAACATACGTGGGCGAATGGGCCACCAGTAATCGCCAACCGTCGCTGCTGGGCTCGGACTACCGGCACGACGGCAATCAGAATCAAGGGAAGTGTCGCGTCACCTTCACTCCTGAGATCCCTGAAACTGGCCAGTACGAAGTCAGGCTGCTGTACAACTGGCATCCCAATCGCGCAACCAACGCCCCCGTCACCATTGAGCATTCCGCAGGCTCAACGCGTGTTACAGTCAACCAGCGTGAACCGGGGTTGATCAAACAAGTGCCGCCGGCATTGGGGGTCTTTACCTTCGAAGCAGGAACATCGAGACGGATCATCGTTTCCAATCAGAATGCGGATGGCTACGTCGTGGTGGACGGCCTGCAATTGGTGCCGGTTGACATTGCCCAAGAGGAACGAGAGGGCAAACGAAGCTCCGGATATCCTGACTTAAAGATGTTCGAAAATCCTCCCCGGGCCAAGGTGCCCGGCAATGCCGCAGCTGCCAAAGTTGCCTTTTCTCCACTGGCCGCAACAACGGTCCCCACCCCAAAGGAACAACGACACGTAACCCGCGGGTCCAACGAACCCGTGCAGCTGGCCAGGGCCACGACGGCAAAGGAAGTTGATGGCCGAACATTCGATGTCGTTGTAATCGGTGGCACTGGAGGCGGAGTCGCCTGTGCGGTGCGTGCAGCAAGAGAGGGATGTTCGGTCCTGCTGGTGCAGCACAACGGTCATCTTGGCGGCATGATGACCAATGGACTCATGCAATGGGATGCCCTGTACGGCGGACCACGTTCGCCGCTGTTCAGCGAATTGCTGACAAACATCGAGAATTACTACATCCACACATTTGGCAGGGATTCCGCCAACCACCAGATCATCCGCTGCACCCACGAGCACTACCCCATCAGCTGGGCGGAGCCGCATGTGGCCGAGCGGGAATACAACCGCCTCGTGGCTGGGGAACAGAACATCACACTGCTGCTGGACCACTATCCCACAGCGGTATCTCGCGATGGTGCGATCATTCGCGATGTCACCTTACGAGAATATGCCGAGCCGGCGATGATCACCGTTCGCGGCGCAACGTTTGTGGATGCAACTTACGAAGGAGACCTGTTCGCGCTCACCAAGGTCCCCTATCGGGCAGGCCGCGAAGCACGCGAAGAATACCGGGAACCCCACGCCGGCAAAGTGTTCGTCAATATTGATGGCGGCCCTCCTCAAAGCGTCACTGCAGAGAGGCTGAATATTCGCGTCTACAACGCTCATCAGGGCAGCATTGATCCCAACAGTCCATTTACGGCTGATCGAGCCGTGCAGGCCTACAACTACCGGTTCTGTGTGACCTCCAACCCCGACAACCGCCTGCCGATTCCCAAACCTGCCAACTACAACCGCGATGAGTACGTGGACTACGTGCGGAAGTACATTGCGTCGCACAACGGCCCCAATGGCAAGTCACATGTCAACAGCCCGATTCTGCCCGGCGAGAATCACGACTATCCCGATGCCGACTGGCCGACTCGCGAGAAGATCATTCAGCGTCATCTCGATTTCGGACTGGGACTGATGTGGTTCCTGCAGCATGATGAATCGGTGCCCGCAGACAAGCGCAAAGGCTATCTCGAATGGGGACTGCCCAAGGACGAATACACCGACCACGGACATGTCCCCTACGAGATGTACGTGCGAGAGGCGCGGCGAATTGTTGGTCGGCATGTCTTTACCGAACTCGATGGAATGCTGGCAGCGGACTACGCCCGTACGCCGATTCATCCGGACAGCATTGCCGTCACCGACTGGTACATGGACTCCCACGCCTGCACGACCGACAGCCGACCCGAATTTCATTATGACGGAAAGCTGATTCTGACCGAAGAATCTCGCCCGTCGCAGATCCCCTACCGCTCCCTGCTGCCACAAGGGGTCGACAACCTGCTGGTCCCCGTTTGTCTCTCCGCCACACACATCGCCTGGGGCGCCATTCGCCTGGAACCAGTGTTCTTGCAAACCGGTGAAGCGGCCGGTTTCGCAGCGGCGCTGGCCAGGCAGCGGCAGACAACGCCGGCGCAGCTCGACTCTGATCTGCTTGTACGCACACTCGTTCAGCGTGGGCAACTGGTCAGCTTCTTCAATGACCTCAAGGTGTCCGACAGCGATCCACAAATTCAGGCGGCGCAGTTCTTCGGCACGCGAGGATTCTTCGGCAACTACAACGCCAGGCTGGAAGAATCGCTCACAACAAGCGTTGCCACCGAATGGGAGTCGGGTTTCGCTCAATTGCAGCAGGGCTCGTTACAGCCTCGCGAACTGGCGAAGCGAGTTCACGCAGCCGAGGATTCACCTTCCTCCGCGACCACGAAAACGCGGGGCGAAGTCTTGACGGCCATGTGGACCAGACTGCTGGCTCCCTGATTGTCCCCCAACGGCCGTCAACTCAACTGGTTCTCGCCACGATTTTCAGCCTGATGAATCGTGACAGGCCAGCCGGGAAACTGCAGCGAGGCATCACCTTCAACTGCATCGACCAGGAATCGAAACGCCTGCAGATGATAGGTCTTCTGTTGCGGATCAATCGTCACCAGACCGAAGCCGCTCCCCTTCTGATGGGCCAGTTTGTAGCGATTCTTCTCGGTCCCAACCTCTGGATTGCCGACGGCGTACACGTACACCTTGTTGCCAAAACCATCGAGGTATTCGCCGGTATCGGGGAGTTTGTGGGCCGGTCGGTTTTCGTGCGGCATCCCGAGTTCATCGGGTCGCCACCAGCGGGGATATCCAGCTGAGATGGCGGGGGTACAGAACGACCAGTTGCTGTCCCGCTGCCTGTCGACACCATACTGGCACAGCGAGGTCAGATGCTGGTCACCATTGATGTGCAGTGCCATGGACTTGCGGATGATATCAATCGCCTGATTGCGGGCTGTTTGGGGCCAGGAACCGCAATCGAGGTCTGCTTTCAGATAGTCATCATACTTGCCATGGTGCGTAGCGACGCCAGCGAACACGGTTTGACTGAGCAGGACTTTGATCGTGTGTCCGCGCCAGTCCTCACTCCAGCGTTTGAGGAACTCCTCCTGTCGCTCCCCCAGCAGCACAAGGCCCGGCTTGTCCAGCGTGGAACAGTCGAAGTCGGGATCGGCCACATGATCGGCCCGGCCACTGCCGGTCTCCACATGCTCCGGGCCACTCTTCCACTGGCGGTCGGCAATAATCGCAAAGCTCACACCGCCGTAGACCATGTCTCCGTGGTAGACGCTGATGTCCTGCAGGCAGGGCGTCGGATCATCGGGATCGGGATGATGCGACACACATGTGCGATGCACGGCATTGACCATGCGGGCAGGCTCAATGTAGCCGCCATTCGACGAGGCACCGCCCACCTCCACGTTCATCGCTGCCCCCCCCTCACCCCAGATGTTCCCTTGAAACACATCGTGATCATCGGGCAGGCACAACGTCGGACGGTCTCGCATCGCTTCGCGAAACGCCCAGCCGAACTGATAGAACTTGCGAAGATAATTCAAAATCGCCGGTTCAGCCGGACGGCGAATGATGCCGTATCCGCCATGGCCTTCGTAGATTTGATCGCCCGAGAAATACAACATGTCAGGATCGAGCTTCAGCAGATTGTTGGCCACGGGCTCATAGGGAAACCCGTAATCGTTCTGACAGGTCAGCGCGCCCAGCTGCAGCGGACGCCCTTCGGGATTGGCCTTGATGTTCCCTGTCCATTCAGATGCCGATTCTGTTCCGTCGCGATGTTTCTCTCGGTACACGACCCGATAAGGTGTCTCGACGGATGCATCCCAGTTCGGCACGCGAAACGTCGCCACCCAGGCATCGGGGTCGAGTGAGGCTGTCCCCAGCGAAACCCACGCACCCTGCCGGTTGACCTGCAGTTCCAGTTGCTGATTGTCGTCCGCCCCCAGTGGTCCGGTCAGCGCGCTCAGCTTGAGCACGAACCCTTCCTTCGAACGGGAGTCGCTGAGGGAATACATCGACCACAGGATCGGTCCGAAGGCATTGCCGGGCGTCACGGTAAACGCATCGCCGCTGACTCTCCAGTTCCGGAATCGATACCGACTTCCCTGCTTGCTCTTCTCTCCCACACTCAGCCCACTCACGAGAGCCACGTTGCCCAAAATCGCCGCCTGCGGAAAAGTTTGCGAAACAGTTCCCAGAACCTTTCCATCGGCCGTTGTTTTCGCCGTCAGCGTGAGTTGATACTGGTCTCCCTCAGGTTCGCCGGTCAGCAGCAGTGACAGGTCTCGTGCGTCGGCATTCCCCGCGAGCGGCTGCGACTTGCGTCCGAGCGTCAATTGCCCGGCAGTCACCCCGGCATTGATGCCGCCTTTGGAAAAACAGTTGCTCCGGTATTCGTTGAGGTCACTGCGAATCCCGACACGATACCCCGCACCGCCATCCTTCTCCTGAATTTCCACCTGCTCAACTTCAACCGTCATGGCGAACCCGGCATCGGATTTGGTCAATTGATGAGTCAGCAGTTGAATGTTGCGGTTCCCGGCGACCGTCTGACACTCGGCCGCTCCATCAACAATCCGCCAGTTCTCCATCGGATTGGCCCAGAACTCTTCGCCCAGCCAGACACGGTCGTGCGTTTTACTCCACCGGCCGACCATCGGAAGCGGGTCGCTGTCCGAAGCGGTCTGAGCCTTTGCCTGGGAAGAAAGACGCCAGCCGAACAAAGCTGTCCCGGCGGACATCAGCTGAATTGCCAGACGGCGGGTGACCTGTTGAAACATGGAAGCTCTCACAATTCGGCGCTGGAATCGCATCTGCAGAACAGAATCGCAAAGGCGTGCGCATGTTCTGCCTCGTCACCAGACCGTAGTGCAAAATTCGCAGCGACTCCAGTGAGCAGCCAACCGAGAATTTGACCTCACCCTGAACTCAGGATGCTGACTTCGCAGTAGATGAACACGCGCTGACCGATTGTTCGCAACCTCATTGTCGTAAGTATCGTGCGGGGTCAGCGGATGGCTTACGGCTTTTTCACGTCTCGAATCACCTGATGACAGCGAACGCAGCTTTCACTCATGGCCACGTAGGCCTTCAACGCTCCGTCCATATCGTGGTCACCGGCGTGTCGCACCAGCTCTTTGGTCGCAAAGTCAAAGGCGTTGAGTTGCCCCTGGTAGTCCGATTGATCTCGAACTGCGTTGTCGCGTGACCATTGTTCCAGCAGGTTCATCACGTTCATCCGACGAGCCGCACGCTCCATCTGCTCGAAATCACCTTTCGTGAGCCCTTCGAATATTCTCTGTGACGAAGTGAGTTTCAGTGCCATCCAACGATCCATGTCTCCCGGAGGCGGAGTCACGCCTTCGTCATCGGCCCGTACCTGCGACAATGAGAAAACAGCGGTAAGCACGAGTGCGAAGAGACCACAACAGCAGGTCAGACGATTCGAACGAACGGGAGCGGGCATGCGTGTCTCCGGGAAGAGGTGATGGACAGCTCTCATCGAACGATGGAGCATTGCCTTGTCCCCACCGTACAGCAAGCAGCATGCCGAGGCGGAAAGCCTATCATCGCTCACCTCCCCTTCTTGCGACTTGACTGGCGACGGCCCCATTTTGAAACCCTGCCCTTCGCGTGCCAAAATGCAAGTACAGTCCTCAATCGCACGAACCGTGCTCCTACGCACAGTCGACATCAATCTCACAACACTGCAAACACCAGCAATCCGCTCGCGGCTCCGAAATTCAGTACGGGACTCAATGGCCTGCTGAATGCGGCACACCAGTTGCATTAGGTTTTCATCGCCAGACTCAATTTCCCGGTTGACCGCAAATTGGGCGAGTGTTCTTCTAGTATCGAAGCGGCACATTGCCGATGGTTTGCGGAATTCTCGTGCGTAGCTGTGGCGCCGAGAGCCAGTTCAACGGATGGTCTGGGTGAACAGGATCGAGCCGTGTCTACCAACATTCCTCCACAAGCGGACTCGCCCCCGTCGCCATCGGCGGCGAAAGATCACCGTCTCGCAATGCTGGCTCCGCCAGAGGACCGCGATGCAGCGATTGAGGTCATGCGGGGCAGCTTGGGGTTCAACACGATCGATGCGCGAGTGAGGTTGCATCACGTGCCCGGTGTGTGGTCGGAACTGTTTGATTCCTCAACTGCGGACCGAGGCGCGAAGTTGCTCAACGAACTGGGTGCCGAAGCCTATCCTGTTTGCGCTGCCGATGTCCCTGACCTCAAGTCGGCACAGACACTGCACCATGTTCGCTGCCGTCCCGAAGGATTTGTGATCGTGTCACTGTCCGGCGATCCAGGGGAGACTGTTCCCTGGGAACGGCTGTCGGTGCTCAGTATTGCCGACGTCGAAGGTCTGCGCGAGAACTCGCCCAATCCGTTTGTGGATGGAGTCTTCCGACGTGCCGTTGGTGGCGGTCCACTGGACAAGAAAAGTGAGTTTCACGGCTTTGAGTTGTGGCTGTTGTGCGAATCGCCTTTTCGGGCCTTCCGGATGGACGCCGAACAGATGAATTACGAATACCTCGGCGAACGCCTGTCGACCTCAGGAGGAGAAAATTTTGGCCATCTCGTCAGCGACATCTGCCAGTTCGCGCCCCAACTGATCCTGACAAAGCTGGCCCGGTCGTATCGTGAAAATCCGTTTCAGGGGCTGCATCATTTGCCGTCGCCTGATGTCCACCGTGAGGCGGTCGCCGCATACTGGGCAATTCACTGCAGAGAGACGCATCAGCCCCCTGCCCCTCAGCAAACAACCTCGGTCGAGGACGAGAGTCAGCGACTGAAGACGTCAGAAAACCCGCGTCCGCACCCCTCCCAAACTCCCAACAATACTGAGGAAGTCATGAACACGTCCAAAGTGAGCAGCGAATCCGCCGTCTTTCGTAAAGAGCATGCCTCACTCGATCACGAGATCGCCGACTGGCGGACTTGGTGGCGTGAACTGAGTGAACTGGGAAAGCCACAATTCGGTGAAATGGGTGACCGCCTGACTCATCTGCGCGAGCATCTGGCAGCGCACTTTGCTCACGAAGAAAGCCAACCCGGTCTCGACCTGAGCCTGAGTCTCCCTCCGCGTGATGTCCAGAAGATGGCCGCACTCCGCGACGAGCACAAGAAGCTGTTGGGCGAACTGGACCGCATTGTCGACCGACTCAGTGGCTGCAGTGCAGAGTACGACTGCTGGGGGAAGGCACGCGAGGACTTTGAAACCTTCCTCAATCGCCTGAATGCACACGAAGAAGCGGAAGAAACGCTGCTCGATTCACTGAGCTGACCCGGCGGCTTTACGGGTTATCCGAGCATCTCGTGC
>JAGQPW010000073.1:0-20652 GCA_020426515.1 Planctomycetaceae bacterium
ATGGGTGCTGTCGCAGATTCGGAAGGGAGTGGAAGTACGAGCGGGCATGGTTGTTACGCACTTTGGCTGCTCACAGAAAACGGCCAAGCGCGATCTCTCGGACCTGAAGGACAAACGCCTGGTCCGGTTCGTCGGTTCGCCCCGCACGGGTCACTACATCCTGATGTAGCACGGTTTACGGCAATGCTTTGCTCATGGCCCACAGTTCGTTGAGATGCGGCTCCCGCTCCCCAACGAACGCCTCCACGAACGCGTCGCGGGCCGGTGTCCATTGTTCGTAGCTGCGGCAGTCATTCCGACTATTTTTCGAAATGAGCCCTTCGGCGAGTATGTCGAAGGGCTTTCTTATTGTGGGACAAAGAGTTACGTCATCGAGCGTGCAGTTCAAAAACACGATTTCGAGGATTCGACGTTTTTCGAAGCCATCTGCGCTAAGCCATTTCTGGGTAAGGGTTTGCGAGAGTTCCAAAAAACTCTGCTTGCCAAGTCGGCTACTTCGTCGTGTGAGCGGTCGAGGGCGTCTCGCTGGAGCTTGATGGAAGCCAGCCCAAAGCGATCAGCACGTATTATGGGCACAGCGGCAAAGTGACCGTGAGTGTGGACGAACCTCAGAAAAGCTGCTGGTATTGCAGTTTGTGGGGACAAGGGGCCAAGGTGGATGTTGAACGATACATCCGCGATGGAATCGGCAAAGTGATTCGGTGACAAGGGACTTGTGGCAAGGGAAGTTGAATGTTGGAAATGCTACGATATTCTCGTTCCAGTGCCGATGGGTTGACTGACCAGAAAGACGCTCATTCCCGCTTGGCAAAGAAGAGAACGGTCCAGAAATATGTCTAACCTACGCTCGCCCATGTTTCGATTCATCCACGCCGCAGATCCTCATCTGGACAGTCCTCTCCAGGGATTGGAAGCTCATGACAGCGCGCCAATTGACGTGCTTCGCGGCGCGACACGGCGAGCATTTGAAAATCTAATTCAGCTTGCGATTGACGAACCAGTCGATTTCGTCGTTATTGCAGGTGACCTCTACGACGGCGATTGGCGTGACTACAGTACCGGTTTGTTCTTTCGCAATCAGATGGCCCGTCTTAAAGCTAGCGGTATACCGGTCTACTTGATTGCCGGGAATCATGACGCGGCATCGGTGATTTCCAAGAAACTCAGTTTACCCGATAACGTGCATGTGTTTTCGACACGCACCCCTGAATCATTCTCTATACCAGAACTTCCGGTTGTGATTCATGGACGCGGATTTCCCAATCGCGCCGTTCCTGAAAATATTGCTGTCGAATATCCAGCGGCCGTTCCAGGCACATTTAATGTGGGGCTATTACACACGAGTCTCACTGGGCGACCTGGGCACGACACATACGCGCCGTGTTCCGAACAGGACCTAGTCAGTAAGGGGTATGACTATTGGGCGCTAGGGCATGTGCATCATCCCGAGGTAATCAGCGAAGACCCTTGGATTGTCTTCGCGGGGAACTGTCAGGGACGACACGCCAGAGAGACGGGGCCACGAGGCTGTCGATTAGTTACCGTCAATGATTCGCGCAGAGTGGAAAGCGTCGAGTGGCGGACGCTGGACGTGGTGCGCTGGCAGGATGTGCGGGTGGATCTCAATGGATTGGCGAATGAAGGTGAAGCGCTTCAAGCAATTCGTAAAGCTCTTGCCAACGCAATTGCAACGGCAGAGGAACGCTTGCTGGCAGCCAGAGTTACTTTGGTAGGGTCAAGCCAACTACACGGAAGTCTGCACCGTGAAGCAGATCGCTGGCGAGCTGAGATTTTGGCAATTGTGCAGGACTTCGGCGAAGACTGCGTCTGGATTGAACAGGTCAAGGTGTCGACGTCTCCGATGTATGAGATCAGCGAACTGGCTGAGCGGGATGCACTTACAAAGATAGTGCTGGAAACGCTGGAAAAAGAGACTCACGACCTGAGTGAGCTTCCGGCTGACATCACCGAGATGCTCGATGTTCTGCCAGTAGATGTGCGTGGTGATGTGGAAGAGCAATGGGGCGTTGGCAAACGTGCAGAACTGGTCGGCGATGTGCGTGCCATCATCTTGGAGTCACTCAAAACGAAGGGTGGTAACACGCCATGAGATTTCAACGGCTGCACATTCCCGCGTTTGGTCCATTTACAAATCTGGACTTGTCGTTTCCGTCAACCGCACACGATCTGCATGTGTTCTATGGCGAGAATGAAGCCGGAAAAAGCTCCCTGCTGCGGGCGATTCGAGACCTGTTGTTTGGCATTCATGGCCAATCATCGGACAATTTTCTGCACGAGTATAAGCGGCTCCGCTTGCATGGCGAAATTGAGAATCAGGCTGGTGAGCGGCTTGTGTTTCAACGCCGTAAGGGCAACAAGAACACACTTCTGGACCACAATGGAACTGCTCTTCAGGATAGCGCACTCCGTCCATTTTTAGGCAGTGTTGATTTAGCCTATTTTTCGACGATGTTTGGGCTCGGAGCGAGCGAACTCCGTGAGGGAGCTGCTCAACTGCTCAAGGGAGAGGGAGAAATTGGCAATGCGCTGTTTTCTGCCAGCCTTGGTGGTACGCCCATCCAGCGAGTATTAGACTCGCTGGTTGCAGATTCCGAACGTTTATTCAAGGGCCGGGCGACAGCCAATGTCGCGATCAGGCCGGCGGTGAATCGCTACAAGGAACTATTGAAGAAGAGTCGCGACGCTACGGTCAATGCGGAAACGTGGGACCAGTTGGAAAGAGACTTGGCGGAACAGTCAAAAGCCAAAAACACTCTGGTGGAGGAAATCGACAGAATTTCGCGTGAGATCGCCTGGATTGATCGGTGTGAGGATGCATTGCCGAGCGTCGGACGATTGAACGACGAGATGAAATTGCTCAGCGAGCTTCCCGCATTGCCTGAAGTCGCCAGTGATTTTGTGGAGCGAGCAAAGGCGGCACGGTCCTCTGTAGGTGAATCCTGCGGTAGAGTTCAGGCGCTCAAGGAGCGGATTTCACAGCTTGAGATTCAGCTTGAGAATTGTGCAACTGCCCCAGAGGTCTTAGCCAATGCTGATGCACTAGATTTGTTGCACCAAGAACTTGGGGCATATCGAGAACAGAAAAAGACACTGTCGAAGCTAAAGCAAGAACTGGCTGGAATCGAGCCGAATCTGCTGGCGGGGATGAAAGACCTGGGAGTGTCGGGCGGATTTGAGACGCTGGAAACTGTGCGGCTTAGCAGTGCGTTGCAGCTGAGTATTGAAGAGGCTGCGAATGCGCTGCTGTCTGCGCTGAGCAATCAGTCGGCGCATTCGACTAAGTCTGAAGAGTTGAAGAAAGACATTGAACATGACGAATCCGAGTTGGCGTTGCTTCCTGAAACGGACTTGACGCAGCTTCGAGAAGCCCTGGCTGATGCGGCGGAGGCCGCAGATGCGAACAAGACGCTAGCAGTCAGTCAAATGGCGGTCGAGAAGTTGCTCCGTGATATTGCAACCGAAAGATCTTTGGTGCCTGGTGTTCCCGAGGATCTGGATGTCGCTTCACGACTCTCAGTGCCTGCACCTGCCACCATTCGCAAGTTCCGCGAGCGGTTTGCTAGTCTCGATCGCGACATTGAGTCGGCCAGAACTCTGATCAGTGAGGCGAATGAGACGATTGGCACTCTAGAGAACGAACTGCAACGTCTTGAGCGCAGGGGGGAACTGCCTTCCGAAGAGTCCCTTAAACAAGCAAGGGAGCATAGGGATCATGGCTGGCAGTTGGTCCTTGCGGAATGGAAGGGCGACGGCGCGAAGGAGGAGTTGGATCAAGGATCGCCTTTGGAGGAAGCATTTCCTCACTCGATAATCAAAGCGGATAACATCGCCGATCAATTGCGAATGGATGCGGAATCTGTAGCTCAAGCGGAGGAGAAACGGCTTCAAATCAAAAACTGCCAGAAAAGAATCGCTGACGCAAATGTAACACTCGCATCACTGCATCGTGAAACAGAAGAATGTCGAACCGCGTGGGAGTCAGAATGGGCTCCAATCGGAGTAGTTGCTCGTTCACCGGAAGAAATGCTGGAATGGCGTGAGAACTGGGTTGGGCTTCGGGAAACGATCAGCAAGCTGCGAGATGCGGAATCGGAAGTTCGTTCGAAGAAAGCGAAAGTTGAAAAAGCGACTAGCACCTTGGCTACGGCGTTGATGGAATCGGGCGACAAACCGTACTCGGTGTTATTCGAGGCAGCCAGGAGCCGGGTTCAGAAAGGGGAAGAATCCACAGGGCAGCGAAACGCGATTGGAAAGCGAGTTGAAAAATTGAAAGGAGAACTGGCAAGCCTTGAACGCAGGGCTTCCGGGCTATTTCCGGCAGTGCAAACGGCAGAAGCAAACTGGAAGCTGCGGTGTCGATCAGCGGGCTTTTCAGAAGACACGACTCCAGAAGCAGGGCTACGGTTGCTTCAAGAGCGGAAGGAACTGCTCGCGAAGTTTGACAGTTGGAACAAACTGTCCAGTGAAGCTCAGAACACAGTGGCCTCTATCCAGGGGTATGAACAGAGTGTCTCCGCACATGCAAAATCACACGGGATTGAGGCAGATGTGACTGAATCCCAGGAAGCCGGGTTGTGGAAGGCCCTGTCTGACGCCCGAAGCGAACAGGCAAAACATGACCAGCTCACGTCGCAGATTGTAGAAGCCAAAAGCGAATTGTCGGACGCGGAATCCACGCTGATGAACGTAATGGAAGAGTTGCAGGAGCTAATGCGAGTTTCCAAACTCCAAGCGTCGGAAGAGCTGGAGCCGCTGATCGCCAACTTGGAGAAACACAAGTCCATACAAGATCGAATCGACCGGTGCAGAGAATCGCTGACTGGTTTGGCGCGAGGCCAGGGGCTGGACGATTTCATTGTTCGAGTTCAATCCGAGAATGCAGACGATTTGCCGCAGCGGAAAGCTCATCTGGAGGCAAGCAAAGAAACAATGAATGCGAACCTGCAGGAAGTGCAGTCCTTACTGGAAGGGCTGAATCGACAAAAGAAGGAACTAGAGAAGGCTGGCGACGCAGCCGCTGACTTTCGCCAACAGGCGGAATCAGTAGCTGCTACCCTGAGGCAAGATGCTTCCCGATACATCCGTCTGCGACTGGCTGCTCACTTCCTACGGAATCAAATCGAACAATTCAGAGAGGAGAATCAGGGGCCGTTGTTGGAACGATCAGGACAAGTGTTCAAGCAGATGACGCGAGATGCCTTTGACGGTCTAGCGGCGGAATTCAATGACGAAGATATTCCAGTAATTGTTGGTCGACGGGAAAATGGGGCGAATGTCCCTGTGGATGGGATGAGCGACGGGTCCCGAGACCAGCTTTACCTTGCCCTTCGGCTTGCAGCAATGGAGCGCTACTTGGAGGAACACGAGCCAATGCCACTCATCCTGGATGATCTTCTGATAACATTCGACAATGAGCGAACGAAAGCAATCATTCCGCAGCTCGTCAATCTCTCCAAACGGACTCAGGTCTTTCTGTTCACGCACCACGAACATCTTGTTGATATTTGCCATGAGACAGTGGGAAAAGATCGGTTCACGCTCCACCGGCTAGGCACCAACTCAAACTCGGTATCGTGAATGTAGGGCGGCTTCATCGTAATGGCCAAAGTCTACCGGGGTCACTTCTCGATCCGTCGTCGGAGAATCTGCAAGCTCATCAGGGGCATCCTCAAGAGTTATTCGGTGGAACGTGTTTCCGAAATGCCTTTGAATTCAGGAGTTGCGTCACGAATCAGTCCAGCAACGTCGACTTTGATCCCAAAAATAGGCGGACGAAAAAGTTCTATTGCCGTCCTGTCGCCCCGACTTTACGAAAAATGACCAGCGGAAGCAGCTTGCGACTTTTGCCCAGGTGGGCGGAAGTCGCATTTTTTGTTTCGGAGATACCTTTTTCGCGACGAAAAGCACCGAGGGCATCACGGAAAAACGCGGCGACAGGCGGTGTGCCGCAGGGAGCGTCGATCATTTGGCGTTCCGGCTCCAGTTGTGCGAACTGGATCTGATCGATCGGGAGCGACGAGCCGCCGGCGGACGTCTGGAGGCGGCCCAGTTCCCCAATCGCAGGATGCTCGTCTCATTTGAGCTCAAATCTCACCCCTCGCTGAACAGATTACTGGTCACAGAACTGTTACGGGGTGAGTACATCGACCGCCGCAAAACCTTCCTGCCGAGCGGCACCTGCAAGACGCACGTAATTGCATCCTTGGGTGCGGCCAAGGGAAACGGAGTGATTGGGAGTTCGTATGCTCCGAACGTTGCAGCCAGTGTTGAATCGCGTGCGGAATGAGAAGGCCGTCGGATGGCTAGGGAGCAGCTCAATAGGGAAAGGTAAACTGCCGCGGTTCTCGGCGCTGGCGCTCACATTGCAGGCATGTTGTTATCAGCCGGAAGAACGGCGGCATGAATCGACGGCTTACTGACTATCTGATCGAACTGCGGCAAACTCTGAAACACGAATGATGGCTTTGGTGTGGTCGTGCCTGCGAACTACCGGGCTCCTCAATACGGGTCGGCGATTCACAATCAGCAAGATATCCGCAATAGGGGTGGCATCGCTTCGCGTGAAGACGTGTGTCTGAGCGGTGCTTCCCTTCCGACCACAGGGGAGGCCCAACCCGGTGGGAGAGTTGTATTCACGACCTCCCTCAGTATGCTGATCTGTTCGTGTTTGCAGTCATCTCCCCCAACGGAAGCGCCAATGTCTCGCCTGCTGTCGATGAGCCGCCTGATTCAGTTCTGCCTGATGTTGTCTCTGATCACAGCTGGGCCGGCCCTGGCGGATGGACCGAGGACAATCCCGGTCGGCACGAGTCCGGAAAGCGTGTGCCGTGGATTCGGCGACAAGCTGTACGTCACGCTGATTAACGGAGAGGAACCTGGCGACGGGACAATTGCTGTCCTTGATGGCGACACGGTCACCGTTTTCGCCAAGGGATTCAATGCGCCGAAGGGGCTGGTCTACGTCGGTGATTACCTCGTGACGGCTGATGAGACCACGATGTGGAAGATCGACAAAAGCGGCCAAGCCACGAAACTCGTTGAGGCCAAGGACTTTCCTCAGCCAATCGAGTTCCTCAACGATGTCGCCGCAGGCAGGGACGGGGCGAGCGTCTACGTTTCCGAAATGAGCAACCCGAAGCCGATGTTCGACCCCAGTGGCGATCGCCAGCTGTGGAGTCTCGACAGCCCACAGGCGAAAGAGTTGCCGCAAAAAGGATGCGTGTACCGCGTCACTCTTGCCGGGGAAGTCACCCTCGCCGTCCCCGCTGGCAATCCGGCGATCCGTTTCCCGAACGGTGTGGCAGTCGGGGGAAAGCCGGGAGCAGAGCGTCTGTTTGTCGGCGACTTCTTTGCGGGTGAGATCGTCACCTATCAGGACGGAAACTACCGGGTTTTGGCGGACGGAATGCGGGGAATCGACGGATTGACGGTGACCAGGGACGCCTTCTACGCCTCCAGTTGGACGCAGGGGAAGGTTTGGAAAGTTAACCGCAAGACACGTGAAGCCGAGATCATTCTGGAAGGACTGAAGTCCGCAGCCGACTTCTTCTATGATCCAGCACACAAGCAACTCATCGTCCCGGACATGCTCAGCGGCACGCTGACGTTCTTGCCGATCGAGTAGCCGTGACCGCGCGGTCTGGCTGATACTTTATTGCCGTTTGTGAATTTCCAATTGACGCTCGCTCAGCCCGTTCACGCACCATGAGAACTCTCTCCGTCATCTTCCCGTTGCTCGGCATCCTGTTGTCATGCGGGACCACTGGTCGCGCTGAACAGTTCGTCCTGTTCGACACCACGTTCACGTTCACCAAGGCCGATGCCGACAACTCCAAGCCAAGCCCGTCGCACTATTACGTCAAAGGCCCGATGCTGAACCCTGACCGGCCCGGGAACTGGATCGCTCCCGTGGATTATCGTCACGGTACGGTCCATGTTCGGCTCGAAGTCCTGGAGAAGCCTGCTGGCGGAGAACCGACGACCTGGAGCGTCTGCTATATCCCCAACAAAGGCCAGAAGCACGGCTACGGCTGCATTGGCACCGATGTCTACAAGGAAGCAGGCGTATACGAGAGGGACATCGATATGACGAAGTTCTGGCAGAACGACAACATCGTCTGGAGCGAGGGGATCAAGGAAATGCACCTCGTGATCAAGGACAACAGTGGCGGCCAGGGCCATGCTCACAAACGCCCCGACCACGAACACTTCTTTCCCACCAGGATCCGCATGACGCTGGTCCAGGTGTCTCACGGGGCGAAGTATGATCCGAAACTGGTGCCCAATCTGCCGCCAGTTCCCGTCGGCGATGCCACCAGTCAAGCAGGTCCGGCGGTACGATAGGCTGAAGAAATCAGATTCCTGGCGGATCCTATTCGCCGGTCCGGCTCGCTGAAGCATCGAGGTCCTGGAATGCTTCCAACAGCCGCTGCCGGGCGGATGTTGCTTCCGGATCGCTGTTGCTCAAGCTCAGGGCATGTCGCTCCTGCTCGTCTGCCCGCATGTCGTACAGACGCCCGTCGCTGTAGAGCTTCCATGCGTCGGTTCGAACCCAGCGCAGACCGCTGCTGGTGCCATCGGGCTCCACGCCGCCAGGTTTGGGCAACACGGCTTCCTCCGCGTAGGCCCATGCTCGACGTGATTTGCCGGTGCCGAGCAGGCGTGGTGCGAAGCTCGTTCCATCAATCGTTCTCCCTTCGGGCAGGGTGCCGCCCGTGAGTTCGACGAACGTAGGAAGGTAGTCGCTCATGTCGACCAGGTCATCAACAACTTGACCCTCACGAATTCTGCCCGGCCAGTTGGCGATGAGCGGAACATTGGTCCCATCGTCTGTCAGCTTCTTCTTACCCCCCGGAATCTGAAGACCATTCTGACGGGAGACGACTGGCTCCCTGAGAAGTTTCTTCCCGTCAGCCTGAATAATGATCTCAGGGGGAGTCCCGTTGTCGGCCGTAAAAATGACCAGCGTCTTCTCACGTAACTTGAGTGCTTCCAAAGCGGCAACAAGGCGACCAACCGCGCGGTCCATCTCCGCGACCATTTCAGGATAACTGTCGTAGCGCCCCATGGGACCATGGGGGACGGGCGGATCAAGATCGTCGGTCACTTCATGGCAAACCGCCATGGAGTAGTAGGCCAGAAATGGTCGGTTCCTGTTCAACTTCATGAACTCGATCAACCCGCGCACGTAGAGATCTGGCCCGTAGTGCCCCAACGTGTCGTCACGAACAGCTCCATCGCGATAGATCATCGGTTCGTAGTATCGAGGCCCCTCATGCCAGCCGAAGAGATCCGAGTGCTGGAATCCCAGGCGATGCGGATGCCGAGGATCATCCCGCAGGAGGCAAAGTTGCCACTTGCCGGCGATATACGTGGCGTAGCCTGATTCGGCGACGACATTGGCCCACGTGTATGGCTCTTCAGTCTTGGGGAAGTCTCCCCATGTCACCCGTCCGTGACGAAAGGGATACTTCCCGGTCATCAGTGTCAGCCGCGTTGGATGGCACACGGGCATGCTGTATCCGTGACGAAACTTCATCCCCGTCCGGGCCAGTTCATCCAGATGCGGCGTGGCATAGGATTGGCCTCCGTAGCAGCCGAGCACTTCCTGCCCCACGTCGTCGGCGAGGATGAACAGGATATTGGGCCGGTCTTTTGAACTCGCAAGGTTGGACAGGCTCAACCATATACCGAGCAGCAATGGCAATCGTCGTGACATGAATACTTTTCCGGTTGCAGGGCTCGATCACAAGAAACTTCAACACGCGCCTCAGCAATGTTCTAGTCCACCGCGACACGTGAGGATTCGCTTCTCGTCCGGTAGAGGAATGCATCAGAGGTGAGCAGAGAGGTGAGCATTGCTTTCATACTGCCCCCGCTCTCCTTGTAGGCACGATGTGCCGCTTGAAGAACCGGCGCATCGTTGATCGTCTCGTTGCGGCCCATCCAGAAGCGAAACGCATGCCGTACAAAAACTTGCTCGGCCCGTTCGCTGTCCGCAAGCTTTTGAATCAACTCAATTGCATTGCTGACCTTGCCATCAAGTGCGGGATCACCGGAATCGATGATCTCGCCGGTGGTGTCAACTGGCCGGTCGAGTTCTGTAGTCCGAAACAGACCGGCGTGGTTGTACATCTCGAATGGCAATCCCAGCGGATCCATCTTCTTGTGACACGTCCAGCAGTAGGACTCGCGTGTCACCCGCATGCGTTCGCGCAGGGTGTTGTGCGGCTCATCGGGCAGCATCGCATCGACAGTGATCGGCACATCGGGAATGCCGCCTCCCAGCAATCGTTCCTGAATCCAGCGGCCGCGTCGGATCGCGTGATTGTCCATCGCATCGGAGTGTGACACGAGCCAGCTTGGATGAGTCAGGAGCCCCAGACGTTCTCCCTGCGGGGCCGTGGCAAGAATGCGTTCGGGCTTCATGGAGCCGGTGCCGAAACTGCGTCGACTGACGCGGGCGTAGATCGGTGGCCCTGAGAGGTTGGCCTCGGCCACTTTGTGATTGATGTCGGCTGGCTTTGCTTCTTTCTTCGGTTTTGGCGGTTCCTTTCCCGGGTTTGCCTTTAACCAGGCGGCGAGCTCGGCGGCGGCTTTCTCTTTGGCTTCCTCGGCCGCCCTTTTCCCCGCTGCGATGGATGCTGCCACTTCTTCCTTGGTTCGCCGCGTACCGAAATACACGTTGTCCGTCCTGGTGGCCACGACCTTGTCGGTCGTCAGCAACTGCTTGAGCACGTCCTTGTCGTCCTGCAGAATGAGTTCAATGAGGCGGTCGCTGCTGGCCGTAGCATCAAACATGGCGCTGTAATGTGCTGTCCCGCGTGTACTCACACCAGTTTCCGCCAACGCCTTTGAGTCTTTGCAGATGTAGCCACCAAGGTCGTAGTCGAAGTATTCGCGAAAGAAACGCAGAATGCGCGGCTTGCGGATGCTGTCATCGGCCAGCATGCGTTCGACTTCGCGTTTGACATCGTCCCGCGTTCGCATGCGCCCCTCGACGATCGCCTTTCGCAGCTCATCGTCCGGCTTGATGTAGCGCAATGCGTGGTTGACCGCCAAGCCGAGTTCCCAGTCCTGGAGCATCACCCGACCGTACTGATCCGGTTGACCGCTCTCCACAAGTTCCGGCCGGAAGAGCGCATCACGATCGAGAAAGATGGAGGACAATCCGAGGACAGCGCCATCTTCCTTGCCAAGCTTTTCGATCGATTGTCTGACGATCGCCAGGTAGTCGTCAGACTCCTTTGGAGTCGGCGGTCGGAAGGTCAGCGATTCGAAGAGAAAGTCCACTGAAGCCCGCAAACGCTCCTCGGTCACGCCCTCCTCGTTCATCAGTTCGTAGACCGGAGTGAGGGGCCGGACGACTTTCGTGCTGTAGACGATGCTCGTGGGCAGACCGCGAATATCGCCCTCCATCTTGTACGTCTTCGGATCGTCGGTGATCTGTTCCGGATTCGCGATGCTCAGCGGTCCATACGCCATGTAACGAATGATGTCTGCCGCGACGCTCATGATTTGCGTCGCTTCCGCGCTATTGACGGTGTAGAAGTCGGGGTAGTTTTCCAGGCCATGATCGCGAGCGGTGGAGAGAACAACCGGCACGCTTTTGACAGCTGTTGCATAGGCCACCGTCCCGCCTTGCCAGCGAATGATGCGGTCGGTTCCGAAGTAGAGTTTCAGTTCGCCACCATGATTCGTGGGAACCTCATCTCCATGCGTACGAAGTCCCGGCTTTTGGGGATTGAAGGCTGGCTCGCTGTTGATCAACTCATTCAGCCGGGTGATGTGCTCCTGTGGAGTCACACGCCAGATGCGCGCCGGTGAGGATGTGGGAACGAGTTGAATTCCTTCCGGGAGCGATCCGAACAGCAGGTCGTGATCGACAAAGTTGCCCTTGCCCGGATCGAGATGGTCCTGGAAGCCTCCCTTGTCACGCATGACTTGCGTCAACTGGCCGACGATCCAGTCAGAGAACTGCAACCGTTCCACCACCTCCGGTTGATCGGCATCCCTGGGCGGCATTTCCTTCAAGGTTACCTGCGCCCACACACTTCTCCAGGTGCCGGCATTGATCTCATCTACAGGCCCGAGATCATGGAGCGAGAGGTTTCCCTCGGGTTCCGTATCGCCATGACAGTCAACACAGTGGCTTACGAGAAAAGGACGGGCAAAGCTGCCGAAGTCTTTGTTGACCCGCTGCCCCGGTGTGTAGTTCTCGCCACTTGCTGCGGACACCAGGCCACTCGCGAGCCATACTGCCAAAGCAAATCGGACTCTGTTCATGCCAGCACATCCTTAAGAGGTCCGGTCCCGGCATCGAATTTCTTGGCCATCTGATCGTTCATATTGAACCGATCACAGTTCTGTCCGGCGGCGAGCAGTAGCGTCGCGTACAACGCGTTGATGGGACGCTTGCCATCCAGTTGGGTGAAGCAGCCCGTCTTGAAGGCACCGTCGAAGTTCCCCAGCAGCATTACCGGCCAGTTGGCCCCGTTCGTGTGCTGTTTGTCCGCGTTATTGCTGGTGTAAACGATCAGCGTGTGGTCCATCATGGTGCCACTTCCTTCGGGCACGCTGTCCAGCGCCTCCATGATCCTGACAAGCATGCGGCTGTTGTACTGACGGATCTTGATCCAGATCGGATTGTCGGGCTGTTCCATGTGCCCCAGGTTGTGCCCCTGCTGCTCGATCCCCAGACCTTTCCATGCACCAAAAATTTCGCCGCGTCCCGATCCGATCGTCAGCGTGTTGGTAATTCCCGAGGTGAGTGCGGAAATACCAAGATCCAGCAGAACATCGTGCCAGTCGGTTTCGAATTGTGGTTTGGTGTATCGCTCATCAACCGTGGGGGCAAACTGACGCAGGTGGTCGGCAACCGAATCGAGGCGATCACGCAGGCCGTTGACATCCTGGAATCCGCGGACGTATTGCCCGTAGCGCTGCTGGTCCGCAGCGGGAAGTGATTGTCCCTTGCGCGCAGCCAGCTTTTCAATTTGATTGAACACATTCGAGCGAGCTTCGTGTTGCTGCCGAATGTCGCCGGAAGAAATGCCACCGTACAGCATCTGATAGAGGTGGTTCGGATTCGAATGCATAAAGATGGGCTGCCCCTCGCCGCTGGCCGACAGCGTGGCGATTGTCGGCTTGGTCGACATGTTCTCGATGGAGTCCATGCCGATGCACAAGTGAGGCAGCAGCGTCTGCGGCAGAACTTTGCTGAGTTCGTAATCAATGGTGGGAGCACTTGGCGGCACACCATCACTGCCCCGATATCCGCCGAGCGCCCCGAAGAAAGCACTGTGCGAGGGACTGGTATGCAGTCCATGCAAACCATTGATGATGTGCAGTCGTTCCTTGTAGGGCTCGAGCGGGCTGATCGGCTCGGGAAGCTTGACGTTCGCGAGCGAGCCGCTGCTGGTCATCCCCGCAGGAATACAGGTCTTCGGATCGAAGCCCTGATTCTGCATGAAGAAAATGATGCGTTTGGGCGTGGTGCTGCTGACGGGCGATGCCATCAGCAACTCGGGAATCAGCGAGGAACCACACAGCGCACCGATTCCAGCTGCCGTATTTCGAAGCATGTGTCGACGGTTGAGCATGTTCGTTCTTTCCAAGCGAGTTTCAGTCAGTGGGTGACCAATTGTCTTGCCGGGGGAGTTCGTTGACTTCCGTATCGGTACTCAACTGGCCTGGCAACACTCTCTGCATCAGAGTGGCAACAGCCATACGCTGCTGTGCGTCGAAGAATGCAAAGCTGGAGGGAGGGGAAGGTGGGCAACCAAGTGTGGCGTTCCATCCAACTTACCTTATCGGAGGTTTCGCCGCAACAATTTTCAGGACCTGGCCTTGCTGAACGCGTGCCGGCCACTTGCATCCGCCCATCAGTTCAGGCAGGCCAACGTCACCACGGACGTGGCGGAAGCCTCACGCCTCGCTGTTCTTCTTGTGCGCAACTCCGGACATAACCTGGCCTTTGGCTGCGGAGCGGGCCAACGCCACCTGTAGTTACGCATAGATCCCACAAACGGGACGCATCAGCTCAGGATGTCGTGGACGACCTGGCCGTGAACGTCGGTCAGGCGGAAGTCCCGACCGGCATGGCGGAAGGTGAGGCGTTCGTGGTCAATGCCCAGCAGATGCAGAATCGTTGCGTGGAAGTCATGCACATGGACGCGGTTCTCGGCGACCGCGATCCCATGCTCGTCGGATGCACCGTACACCATTCCCGGTTTGACACCCGCTCCAGCCATCCAGGAAGAAAAGACCTGATGGTGATGTTCGCGTCCCTTGGAGTCAGCGGCATTGTTGTATGGAGTGCGACCAAACTCAGTGGTCCAGACGACCAGCGTGTCCTCCAGCAGGCCTCGTTGCTTCAGGTCGGTGATCAGTCCGGAGATCGCCTGGTCGACGTTTTGCGCGAGCGGAGCGTGCGTTTGCATATCGCCATGGGCATCCCAGTTGCCCGAGGAGCCAACGTCAATCAGTTCAATGAACCGCACTCCGCGCTCGGCCAGTCGGCGCGCCACCAGACACTGCCAGCCGAACCCGGTGTTCTGTCCCGGTTGCAATCCATACAGCTTGAGCGTGGCTTCGGTTTCGTCGGCAAGGCTCATGGCTTCCGGAGCGGCCTGCTGCATACCGAAGGCGGTTTCGAACGAACGAATGCGGGCCGCCAGCGCCTGTTCCGCCGGATGTTCCGACAGATGCCGCATATTGGCCTGCTTCAGCAGTTCCAGTTCCAGCTTCTGTAGGTCTTGCGATGGCACTCGGGGACGGATGTTGGGGATGGGATTGTTTCCGGGGATGATGTGCGTTCCCTGATGCGCTCCCGGCAGGAAGTCGCTGCCCCAGGTCTGGTTTCCGGCATATGGCGCGTTGGGAGCGATGACCATGAACGATGGCAGGTTCTGGTTGAAGGTCCCCAGGCCATAGCTGACCCAGGACCCCATGCTGGGACGGGCGAACGTCCACGATCCGCAGTGCATCCCCAGCGTACTTTCGTAGTGATTGGTATGGTCGGTCTCGAGCGAACGGATCACGCACAGATCGTCGACGACCGAACGCATGTGCGGAAACAGGTCGCTGACTTCTGTTCCTGATTCACCTCCGGGACGGAACTCCCAGTTGGGAGACTTCAGGAACATCTTGAACTCACCCAGCTTCCCCTGAAAGTTGTCGACCGTAATGGTCTTACCATGATCCGCGAACAACCTGGGTTTGGGATCGAAGGAATCGACATGCGAAACACCGCCTGTCATGAACAGGAAGATCACCCGTTTGGCCTTGGCCGGAAAGTGTGGCTGCTTGAGGGCCAGCGGGTTCTCGGCTCCCGGTTCGGACTGACTGGTCTGGGCTTCCTCGGCCAGCATGGCGCTCAGCGCAAGTGCTCCGGCGCCACCCGCGGCCTGTTGCAGGAAGGTGCGTCGAGATCCATACGGTGTGGCTGCGGACATCGAATTGCCGTTGCGTGTTGAGGTGTTCATAGCAGTATTCCGGTTAGTCGACGTACAGGAATTCGTTGCGGGTCAGCAATGTGCGGGCCAGTGCTGACCAGGCCGCCAATTCCTGTTGCGCGGGCGATTCAGCAGGGAGTAGAGCGCGGTAGCGGGTCAAGAACGTGGCCGCTTCGGATTGCTCTTCAGGAGTTGCCTCGCGACACAGTGAGATCTGAAACGCCTGCTGGATGCGTTCCTGCTCAGACGATGCTGACTTGACCACTTGATCGGCGAAGGCTTGAGAACAGTCCTGTACGAAGTCGTTGTTCATCAGGTAGAGCGCCTGTGTGGGCACCGTGGTGAGATCGCGACGAGCCGTGCTGGTGTTGGTGTCGGCTCCGTCAAACAACCCCAGGAAAGGATGCTTCTTCAGCCGCTGTTGCATCAGGTATACGCTGCGATGCTTTGTGGGGTAGACAGCGTAGAACGGACCGTGTTGTGAAAAGCCCCAGGTCTCCACAGGTGGAAACGGATGTGGCCCGCTCTGCGAGCGATCCAGTTCGCCGCACACCGCCAGCATGCTGTCGCGAATTTCTTCGGCACTCAACCGACGGGGATTGAACCGCCACAAGAGACGGGCGTCGGGGTCGAGTTCCGCTGCATGGGGATCGGTTTCGCTCCCTTGCTGGTACGCCGCGGAATTCATGATCAGCCGATGCATCGTTTTCAGAGACCAGCCGGACTCCATGAATCGGCTGGCCAGCCAGTCGAGCAGTTCAGGATGCGAGGGATGCTCCCCGCGGGCGCCAAAGTCGTTCTCCGTTCCGACGAGTCCCCGACCGAAATGCTTCTGCCAGATGCGATTGGCCATCACCCGGGCCGTGAGTGGATTCTCCGGTCGAGTGATCCATTCCGCGAGTTTCAATCGGCCACTGCCAGCTCCTTCGGGAAGGGGATCGTGACCGAGGATTTCGAGATTTCGGCGTGGAATAACATCACCCGGTTTCGTTAACTCGCCACGAAGTTGGATTGGAACATCGTGCGGCGTCTCTGCTTCAGCGGCACCGAAGATCTGTTCGTACGGCAGAGACTGCTGCAAGGTCAGTTGCTGAGCCTTCAAAGATGCGAGCTGTTCCCGACGAGCGATCAGGTTCGCGAGCATCTCGGCATCGAACTGAAGCGTCGCGACAGTCTGATCGACAGGCAGAAGCGGCGTGGTGGAGACAGCGACATTGTCGAGCTCGCGGGCGGGAGCAACTCCCGGCAGATGGCCGTATTTATCGACGAACGTGTAATCGATTGTCCCGTCCCATCCGGAGGAGAAGTCCTTTCCGGAGAAGGTGGTCACATCGCCGGGAAAGCCGATGGTTCCGGAATAGGTTCTCGTTTTCAGGTCCAGAGTCAGTTGCACGTTGTACCACTGGCCAACAGTCAATGGGCGGACGACTTCGTAGTCTGAGCCGTTGCGAATTATGAATTCGGTGGCCGTCGCTCCCATCTCAACGGCCGACGAATTTCCCGGTCCATGGCCCACATAGAACCGATAGGAACCGGTTGCTCCTTTGCTGACGGCTACGTTTCGAAAATCGATGTTGTAGTGCAGTTGTGGAGAGGTTTCGGCTGTGTGTGCCGTTTCCAGCCTCAGTCCGAAAGCATTGTTCGCATCGTTGCCTGGAAACGTCAGCCCCTGCGACCCCGGAAGATACGCGTTGACGAACGGACTTTGTGCGGACTCCGTGACGGTTACGGTTCCCCATGTCTCCCAGGGCTTGCCGGGTGTCTGGCCCAGCTGTTCGAGTTCGAAACCTCTTTCGCTCGATGCCAGCAAAGCCGATTCGGCCTCGCTGAGGGGTTGCTCCAGTTCCTTGATCCGCTGGTCCAGCTCTGCGAGTTGCTGGTCCTGTTTCGCCTTGAGCGATGCGGCCATCTCCGCGGGGAGATCGGGAAACAGATCGTACGGACGCTTCTTCTCTTCCGATCCGGGGAAGGAATACTTCGTGCTGTCGAAGATTCCATACCAGGCGTAGTAGTCAGCCGCGTTGACGGGATCGAACTTGTGATCGTGGCATCGAGCACAGCCCAGAGTCAGCCCCAGCATGGACTGTCCCACGGTGTCGATGGTGTCCTGAATGGTCAGGTTGTGATAGTTCTCGGAGTCGAATCCGAATCGTCGCGAGATGGCGATAAAGCCGGTGGCAATCTTCATTTCCCGGTATCGGGCGAGCGTCGCTTCGTCGGGCTCGCCATTCAACTGGGCAATCAACTGGTCGGCAAGAATGTCCCCAGCCAGTTGCTCGCGCAGGAACTGGTCATACGGGATGTCCGCGTTCACCGAATCGATGACCCAGTTGCGGTACTTGTACGCAAGGGGGGCCGGGTAGTCGGCGGTTTCTCCAGCGGTGTCGGCATATCGCACAACATCCAGCCAGTGACGCCCCCAGCGCTCACCGTAGGCCGAAGAGGCCAGCAGTCGATCGATCACCCGCGAAAAAGCCTCGGGGGAATCGTCCTGCTCAAAGGCCTGCAACTCTTCCGGAGTCGGTGGTAGACCCGTGAGATCGAACGTCGCACGACGCAGCAGCGTGCGTTTGTCTGCCGGGGGTCTCAGCGAGAGCCCTTCCTCTGACAAGCGTTTCAGGATGAATTGATCGACTGGACTTTGAGCGGGTGGGCTGCCATCCCAGTGCGGCGGTTCCGGATCGGAGATGGGTTGAAACGACCAGAAGGCCCGCTCCTCGTCCGTGATATCCCCGCCTCGCAGATTCGGACCGTCACCCGCCAGTTTCATTCCATCCGGCCAGACAGCTCCCTGCTGAACCCATTTGGCGAGTGACGCAATCTCCCGATCTTCCAGCTTGCCATTGGGAGGCATTTCGTACCCGTCCTGATGACGGACTGCCTGAATGATCAGGCTTTCATCGGGGTGGCCGGGAACAATCGCAGGGCCCGAGTCGCCCCCCCGCATCATCAGGGGAAGCTGGTCCAGACGCAGGCTCGACTCCGACTTCTTCGGCCCGTGGCAAGACACGCAGCGCGAAATCAGCAGGGGCCGGATCTCATTCTCGAAGAAGTCGAGGGCGTCACGTTGTGGCTCATCGGCCCGAAGCCCGCACGCCACAAGGCAGAACAGGCTGACAGCAGCAATCGCGCATAGAGTTGAACGCATGATTCTCTCCAGAGCTCCCAGCAGGCAGTGACTGACACGACGCGATGTCATGTCCGGGTGACCGCCTCAACTTCACAATTGGCATATTATCAGATGATAGAGGCCCGTCAACATATCCACCAAGGTTGATCGGCAGGACATTGTACGCATGTCATCTCGTGCCGTCAGGATTGCGGAGTGACAGAAGTGAGACTTCACCGGTTGTGTTCTTCCAGAATTACGATTATATCATCTGACAATATGTGTCGAGGCGAGAGTGAAATCCCCGTTCGACTGCAAGAATTGAAAAGATTCTCCCAGTTTCCGGCAGTCCCGGGGGCAAGTCGTCCCGGCCTGCCTTCCATTGACTGCATATCAACAGGTCGAAAGTCCGCTCATGAACATCGCGATCACTGATTACTCATTCCCCGATCTGAAACTGGAACAGGCCGTACTCGAGCCCCTTGGCCACCAGATTGTTGCCTGGAAGGAGAAGCGGTCGCCTGCGGAGTTGACGGAACTTGTCCGCAGTGCCGACGCCGTCATCACACAGTTTGCTCCGGTCACGGCTGAAGTCATTCAGAGTATGGAGCGGGCCAAGGTGATTGTCCGCTATGGCATTGGTGTGGACAACGTCGATCTTGATGCCGCTCGGGAACGTAACATCCCCGTCTGCAATGTGCCGGACTATTGCATCGATGAAGTTGCCGATCAGACTCTCGCCTTCCTGCTGGCGGCCACTCGGCAGGTGGTTCCCAATAGCGTGGCGGTTCAGTCAGGAAATTGGGGGTTAGCTGTCCCGCTCACGCAGATGCAGACGCTCTGCAACCTCACGGTGGGTGTTGTCGGGTTCGGTCGGATCGGGCGGGAAGTCGTCCGTCGCCTGATGCCATTCAAATGCCAGGTGCTGGTGTTCGATCCTGTCACGCCACCTGGGCAGATCGTCGATGCCGGCTGCCAGCCCGCATCGCTGGAGCAGATCCTCAGCGGGTCCGACGTCATCACGCTGCATTGTCCATCCACGGCCGAGACGCGACACATGCTCAACCGCGAGAGCCTGTCACAAACCCGTCGAGGCGTGGTCATCGTCAACCTCTCTCGCGGAACGCTGATCAATTCCGATGCGCTGGTTGAAGCCCTGCAGTCGGGACAGGTCTCTGCTGCTGCGCTCGATGTCTTCGACCCCGAACCGATCCCCGCAGGCCATCCGCTGCTCACGCTCCCCAACGTGATCCTCGCAGCGCACATCGCTTCGTGTAGTGTCCCTGCAGTAAAACGCCTGCGAGAAACGGCGGCTCGGCTGGCAGCAATGGCACTGGCTGGGGAATCGCTCCCCAATGTGGTCAATGGAGTTTCAGTGGTGCCGAAATGATTGCCGACATCTCTTGCTCCCGCAGCCTGGGACAGTGGGACGACAAAACGACGAGCGGCGTGCAGATGAAAAAACGAGCGTCTGAGCGGATTTTGGCGACACCGTATTGACAAGCCGGTGCTTATGTTTTAATCATCTGATAATTCGATGGTTGATTCACACGGTCGACCTTGCAGTTCTGCTCAGGACCTTCCCGTTTACTCCTTTCTTCACGTTTCAACAAGGAACAATGCCATGAGAACATCCTCTCGTCGCTCATCTGGTTTCACGCTGATCGAACTACTTGTGGTGATCGCAATCATCGCCATTCTGATTGCCCTGCTCCTTCCCGCGGTCCAGCAGGCCCGTGAAGCGGCCCGCCGGAGTGCCTGCAAGAACAATCTGAAGCAGTTGGGCCTGGCGATGCACAACTACCACGACACGCACGGTACGCTTCCTCCGGGAACGATCGTCGGCACGGAATGGCCCTACCTGTTGCACTTTATTCTCCCCTACGTCGATCAGGCACCAATGTACAACGCGCTTGCTCAGAACTGGGGACGCAAGGCCCCCTGGCTCGACGGCTCGCTCACCAACTGGCCCAGCAGTGTGCGGGTTGGCATCCCCTCGCTCCTGTGTCCATCGGATGGTTTGGGAGGGACGGTCAAGTCCATCGATAGTACCGTTGAACTGCCAAC
>JAGQPW010000073.1:20747-27870 GCA_020426515.1 Planctomycetaceae bacterium
GCGGGGCGCGTATTCGCGACTTCAAGGATGGCACCAGTAACACGATGATCATGGCGGAATACCTCACCGGAAGCCCATCGGTCTGGCGAGGCTGGTTCTACACCAGTCGGGCCGCCTCTCAGTTTCTGCATGTGACCAATACTCCCAACAGTTCCTCTCCGGATCGCATTCTCGACTATCACGCCGGATGCGCAGCGACAAGCGATGCTAATCAGCCACTGATGAATCTCCCTTGTACCCCCGATGGATACACGCCGACCAACTTTGCATCACCACGAAGCATGCATACTGGCGGAGTGCAAATTTTGCTGGGCGATGGGTCTGTCCGCTTTGTGGGTGAGAACATTCATCTCGACACCTGGCGACGATTGGCCTGGATTGCTGATGGGCAAACCATTGGCGAATTCTAGTTCTCAAGTTTGTGAGACGGTTGAACCTGTCGACTCGGCACAGGCAACGGTCGTGTGCGTATTTGATGTCCTTCAATCCCCAAAGTGCTTCCCATGAGAGTCTCCTGTCATTCCGTTGGCCAACGCCGATGCTCGTTCCTCGCCACGTTGATGATTTTGCAAACCTCATTGCTGCTGTGCGGAGGTTGTAACAGCGACAATGGACGAGCCACGGTTCAGGGAAAAGTGTCGTTCGACGGCGCTCCCGTGGATTCGGGCATAATCACATTTGTCTCAAAGGAGGGGCCGACAGCCGGAGCCGAGATCCTCAACGGCGAATACACCATATCTGGGGATCGAGGACCAATGGTGGGCGAAAACAAAGTCGAAATTTCCTGGATGAAAAAGACTGGAAAGCAGATCCCGGTCGGTTCGCCAGCTCCGGCGGGAACAATGCTCGATGAGACGAAGGAGGCGATTCCTCCAAAGTACAACCGCAATTCAACCCTGACCGTTCAGATTGACGCGGGGAGCAACACGCACGATTTCGAGCTGACGAAATAGTTGCCGAAACTCGGCAGCAACTTCAGCGGAGTTCCAATGGGACTCCGCTTTTTTTGTGCGCCCGCTCGTGGTGCGTTCACAGCACGTACTCATGTTCAGGCAGAGACCGGGGCATTCAACAGGCAAGCCGATGGACTGGCGATGGCTGCCGATACTTCCTGCAGAAATCGGGCCGCCGGGGCTCCATCAAGCACGCGATGGTCGAACGTCAGGCTGAGTGTCAGTTGATGCCGGGAAGTGATCTGACCATCCGGTTGAACAACGGCCTCGCGGCGGATCGCACCCAGGCCGAGGATGGCCGCCTCGGGAAGATTGATGACGGGAGTAAATGCATCGATACCAAACGCGCCCAGATTCGTGATGGTGAATACGCTCCCCTGCATTTCCTCGGCCGAGAGTTTTCCAGCCTGAGCCCGACCGACGAGTCGCCGTGACTCCTGAGCCAGCTCAGCAAGCGTCATTGAGCAGACATTGCGGATCACGGGGACAACCAGCCCTTGGGGCGTGTCGACGGCCATTCCCAAGTGCAGTGCGGACGGATCGGCGTACTGAATTGAGTTGTCCAGCCAGCGAGCCGCAAGGAGCGGATGTTGTGGCAGCAGATCGGTGGCCAGTTTGCAGATGATGTCCTGATAACTGGGAACCGTTGGCAACTTCCCGGACTTCTTGAACTGCTCGCGAAGACTGACGAGGTTTTCCGCATCGGCTCGCGTGGTGAGCGTGACCGGCGCCGTTTGCAGATGACTGGCCAGCATGCGGTCGGCAATGACCCGACGGTGGCCTGTCAGTGGAGTGACCGACCCCGTTGCGGGCATCGTGGCCGGCCCGCGAGCCGCTGCAGAACGAACATCGACTTCGCGAATCCGTCCACCGGCGCCACTGCCCTGAAGCCTAGTGTAATCCACCCCCAATTCCTGCGCAGCCCGGCGTGCGCGCGGGCTGGACACAGGAGTTTGATTGACCGGCGAGGTTGTGTGATGCGGCGGCAATTGGGGTTGTGGTACCGCAGGAGCCGCGCTGCGGAGGTCACCTTCCAGAATCCGTCCACCGGGGCCAGAACCGGTCAGCCGGTTGACTGGAACTCCCATCTCGCGGGCCATGCGTCGCAGGGCCGGTCCCGCTGGAGGCGGAAGGGCTCCATTGTCGGCAACGGATTCCTGTGCTTGTGTCGCGGTCGGTGCCGCTTCCGATGATTTATCCCAGGGACATTCCTCTGGACTGCTGGTGATGTACCCCAGGACGGTTCCGACCTTCAGTAGAGTGCCAATTTCCGGCGCGTGAGGTGGAATGCGCAGAAAACCTTCATCGACCGCTTCGACTTCCTGCAGGGCTTTCTCTCCCTCCAGTTCGAACAGCGGCTCACCACTCTTCACTGGATCTCCGTCCTGTTTCAACCAGCCAACAAACGTGCCCTCCTCCATGGACCAGCCCAATCGGGGAATCGTGATTTCGTGAGCCATTGCGAAGGCCTTGTCCGGCAAAGCGTGCAGTGAGTGATGGGACAATCAAGGAGTACAAGAGCGAACGGCTGCCGGTCACTCCTGGAGGAGTTCTCGAATCGCCGTGGAGATATCGGCCTTCGTGGGAAGCACGGCATTCTCTAGCGGTGGACTGTAGGGCGTGGGAGCGAAGAGGCCTGTCAGGCGCCGGATCGGGGCATCGAGATCATTAAACCCAGCATCGACCACCGCAGCAGCCACTTCCGCAGAAAATCCACAACTGGCGGGCGGCTCATCCACGATCAACAGCCGACCCGTTTTGTGGACCGATTGAAGAATGGTCTGCGTGTCCAGCGGCAACACAGTTCGCGGATCGATCAGCTCGACGGAAATGCCTTCCTGCTGAAGTTCTTCGCACGCAGCCTCGGCGAGATGAA
Source organism: Planctomycetaceae bacterium (assembly GCA_020426515.1). Classification (GTDB taxonomy): domain Bacteria; phylum Planctomycetota; class Planctomycetia; order Planctomycetales; family Planctomycetaceae; genus JACKHO01. The sequence goes on from JAGQPW010000073.1 coordinate 23,577, forward strand.
CCATCTTCGCCAAGGCCACCACCGTGACATCTGTTCCGGCTCGCACAATGTGCGCCTGGCCGAATTCGATGTCGTAGTCCTCGGCAGGGACCGGACACTTGGCAGTAAGGATTTCCCGATGTTCGAGAAACAGCACCGGATCGTTGCCGCGGAGGGCGCGCTTCAGCAGTCCCTTGGCGTCTCGCGCGTTCGACGGCACGACGACTTTCAGACCGGGCACCTGGGCGAACATGCCGTAATAACTGCCCGAGTGATGCGTCGCCGCTGAATGGCCCAGCCCGATGCAGCCTCGCAGCACCACCGGCATCTGGAGTCGCCCGCTCGACATGAACTGCATCTTGGCGATCTGGTTGATGATTTCCCCCATGCCGTCGAGCAGAAAATCGACAAACATGAAGTCGATCACGGGGCGGGTGCCGGTCATTGCCGCACCGCAGGCCAATCCCGTGAAGCCGCGTTCACTGATGGGGGTATCACAAAGCCGCTCGGGACCATGCAGTTCGTACAGTCCCAGGGTTGTCTGAAAGTTGCCGCCCCGCTGTCCAATTCCTTCGCCCATCACAAAGATGCGAGGATTGCTGGCCATCTCTTCGGTGAGTGCTTCCAGCGTGGCCTGTGAGATGGAGAGTTTTCGTTCCGAAGCCGCCGTCGCGGTCGGCGCGGTTGGGGTTTCTTCGGCGTAGATGTGTGTCGTGGCTTCGCTCGGTTCCGGATATGGGCTGGATTCTGCAAACGTGCGAGCCTCCGCCACAATGGCCGCCACTTCGTCGTCGATTTGAGAAAGCTGTGCGGGGGAGACGCCATACTCGCTCAACAGCCGCTCACGCCAGCCAGCAATCGGACAACGATCCTTCCATGTGTTGACTTCATCCCTGGTGCGATACTGGTAATCGCCCATTCCCTCGGCGTGTGGACGCGTACGGTAGGTTTTGCATTCGAGCAGTGTGGGACCACCCCCATTGCGTGCCCGTTCTACGGCTTCAGAGGCCGCCTGATAGACCTCCCAGACATCGTTGCCATCCACCTCAACACCAGGGATGCCGTAAGCCGCACCGCGGTCGGCGACACTGGGATGACCCGCTGCATACTCAAACGAAACTTCGGTGGCGTACTGATTGTTTTCGCAAACGAAGATGACCGGCAATTTCCAGATGCTCGCCATGTTCAGGCCTTCGTGAAAGGCCCCGTTGTGGCTGGCTCCGTCGCCAAAAAAGGCCAGCGACACATTTCCGGACTTGAGCAGTTTGGCGCTGTAGCCGCCGCCGCAGGCCTGCAGAATACAGGGTCCCACAATTCCGCTCGTTCCCATCATGCCGATTTCGGGTGCGAACAGGTGCATGCTGCCGCCCCGCCCACGAGAACATCCGGTCTTGCGACCAAACAGCTCCGCGATCAGATCCCGGACCGGCATGCCTTTGGCGAGAGCATGTCCATGGCCGCGGTGGGTACTGAAGACGGTGTCACTGGCATTCAGGTGGGCGCAGACACCAGTGGCGATGGCTTCCTGTCCAACATAGGTGTGGCACGCGCCGTGAATGAGACCACGCTGATGGCAACGGGCCAGTTCTTCTTCTGTTTGCCGGATCAGTTGCATTGTGCGGTACAACGCCAACAGTCCGTCCAGATCGCCGTTTCCCGGCTCAAGATCGACAATTGCCGTACGCTGCCCGTTCTTACCCGTCGACATGAAATGTTAACTCCCGATTGTCCCGCCCGCGTTCATGGCGAGGTTTCCGCCATCCATGGGAATAAGTGTGCCGGTAATCCAACTCGAGGCATCCGACGCAAGCAGTACCACCAGTCCTTGAATGTCTTGCGGCTGGCCCAGCCGACCACAAGGAATGCCGCGCAGCCACGTTTGTTGCAAATTCGGATCAGCCGCCATCCGCTTCTCTAAACTGGGGTTAGTGACTTGCGCGGGCAGAACGGCATTCACGCGAACGCCCCGGCCAGCCCACTCAGTACTGAGTTCTCTGGTCATCTGAATCACCGCTCCCATGGCCATGCTGTATGCAATGTGGCCGCGTCCCAGTGCGGTCTGGCTGGCAAGTGAACCTGTATTGAGGATGCTGCCTCGACCGGCCGCCAGCATGCGGCGGCCAGCCTCCTGACACATCCGCAGTCGGCCGAAAACGAGGTTCTGAAACACCTGCTGCACCTGCTCGGCCGTAATCTCTTCCGGCCTGGCCATGATGCCCTCACCAGCAATGTTGGCCAGGAAGTCGATCTGGCCAAACTCGGAGTCCAGGCGAGCGAACAGGCTGCTGATCTGATCCAAATCGGAAACGTTGCATGTCACCGGAACAGCCCGGCCACCGCGATTTTCAATTTCCGCTGCCGTTTGCTGAACTCCCGCGTCATTGAGATCAGCCAGCAGCAGGCTTGCGCCGTGCTCAGCCAATGCAAGCGATGCTGCCCGGCCCAGTCCGCTGGCTGCTCCGGAGATCAGCGCGACGCGACCTTTCAGATCGAACATGGACATACCACAACCTCTTCACGGCACACCCGCAGGCGGCCTAATTAACCAGATGCAACGACACTTTCGGGCAATGGTTTCTGACAGTCAGAAACATACGCAGGACGACGTTGTCCACGGGCTTAGATTTCGGCCAGTGGTGATACCGCGTCGCCGAATTTCTCCAATGGCAAATTCATCTTGTGCATGAGTGAGAGATACAGTCGACACATTTGACGCTCCGACTGATCCCGATAGTCCAGTGTGCGTCCCGTCTCGATCTGACCTCCGCCTCCCCCCAGCATGATGACCGGCAACTGGGTGGCATCGTGGGCTCCATTGAGCATGCTGGAACAGAACACAAGCATCGAGTTGTCCAGAGCGGTTCGCTCCCCTTCCTGAATGGTGTCCAGTTTGCGGGCGATGTATGCCATTTGCTCCATGAAGAACTGATTCACCTTCAGCCAGTCGTCGGACTCTGTGTGGGACAGCAGGTGGTGGATCATGTAGTCCACCCCCAGATGAGGAAACCGCAACGACGAGTGGTCGTTGTTGAGCTTCAGCGTCGCGATGCGCGTGGTGTCGGTCTGGAAGCCCAGGACCAGAATGTCGCACATCAGCCGCATATGGTCGGCAATATTCTGAGGCACCCCGTCATCGGGACGCGGAATGTTCGGCTTGTCCAGCGTGGGGCGCCAGCCTTGCAGTTCTCCCTGCTTGCCGGCCTGTTCCAGTCGTGACTCGACATCCCGCACCGAGTCCAGATATTCATCCAGCTTTCGTCGATCGGCCCTGCTGATCTGCCGACGCAGGTCATGGGCATCGGTCAGCACGGCATCCAGGACGCTGCGGTCTCCCTGTTGCACGCTGTCCTTGAACAGACGATCAAATGCCAGCGCCGGATACAGCTCCAGCGGAGTCGGCGTGGTTGGCGATGTCCACGAGATATGCGAGCTGTAGAGCATCGAATAGTTCTTGTGGACAGCAGGATTCGACTTCTCACAGGCCAGCACCAGACTGGGGACTTTGGTCGATCGACCGTAAGTCTGCGCAAGCACCTGGTCCATGCTCGTTCCAGAACTGATGTCTCCCCCCGATGCCAGCGGTGCTCCGGAGAGCAGATTGCCGGTTTGCGAGCTGTGGATGTTTCCCTTGAGGGCTTCGGCGTTGTACAGACCGGAGATGAACAGCATCTTCTCTCGGAAATCTGTCAGCGGCGTCAGCACTTTGCCGAGTTCCATATTGCTGCCGGTACCGCGAGCCCACCACTCCTTGCTGTGAAAGCCATTTCCAGAGAACAGCACCGCCAGTCGCACAGGAGCGGTACTCGATGTCTGGGTGTTGCCGGCCACGTCCCCCCAGACCTGCAGCGATTCCATCCAAGGAAGGGCCATTGTGACCCCCAGGCCGCGCAACATTGTCCGACGTGAAAATCGATGCAGACTCATTGACTTGCTCCTTGCAGGATGTTGTTTATTCGTCCTGAGCCGATTCCAGCCCGCGGATTTCACGGAATTGCGGACTGTTCACAATCGACTCAACGACCACCGCAATGCGGCCCCCCTGACGATCCAGTTCCTGCTGCATTTCCGACAACAAGGGTTCGTCAGAGAGTTGGGCCGAGCGGCCCAGGGCATAGCCCAACAGCTTTCGACAGAATTGGCGCTGAAACGTTTCCTTACGGACATTCAGCAGATAGTCCTGCAGTCCGTCGACTCCCGAAAACTCGATTCCATCCATCGTCTTGACGTCGGTATCGATCGGGCGACCGCCCTGATCCGCATTCCGCCAGCGTCCAATGGCATCGAAGGACTCCAACGAAAATCCCATCGGATCAAT
>JAGQPW010000074.1:0-7738 GCA_020426515.1 Planctomycetaceae bacterium
ACAGGCAACACAGCAGGGAGCCCCAGTTTCTCATGTCACGCATCATCAGTCGCGCTTCCTTCGTCGGTCAATCTCAGGCCACGGAACACCCCTTCGTTCCGTACGGCTTGCCATTCTAACCGTTGGATGTGAAGTTTGAAAACGGCACAGAGTCTGTGGATGCGTGGCGACTCGTCCGCTGCGAGGGAGCGACTTCCGCCCAGATATCCGAAATCTCCGTCGGCGAGAAGCTTTCGCCAATTCACTGCTCAGGACTACACTTTGCCAGCGGAACCGGCGATCTGGTTCCCTGGAAAACGAGTCCCCTTGCTGCTGCGATCTTGAATCATGTCCGAGCCCACTGCCGATTTGCTGGAAACCTTCGACAATCCGTTTCCACAGAGGTCGTACGTCATCGACACCGTCTGCCCTGAATTCACTTCACTGTGTCCCATGACGGGGCAACCCGATTTCGGCGAGCTGACCATCACGTACATTCCGGACAAGCTCTGTTTCGAGCTGAAATCCCTGAAAATGTATCTGCAGCAGTTCCGCAACCACGGGGCCTTCTACGAGCGTGTGACCAACACAATTCTCGACGACCTGGTCTCGGCGACGCAGCCTCGCTGGATGAAAATCGAAGCGGCGTTCACGCCCCGCGGCGGCATCCGCACCACCGTGATCGTGGAGCACGGTACCCGCGGCTGAGTGTCCCGGACTGCCAGCTCCGAGTTCGAGGCACTCGGAGTGAGGGACCAGATTCGTCGTGACTGGTCATCACTCCCCCGCTCCCGACGGGAGAAGCGGAGTGATGCTCGCGACTAATAGCGTTTGGGCTTCTTCTTGCGATTCGATTCCCCTCGGCCCGATGCCTGATTGGGAGTGGCGTTTCGAGCCTCGTCGGCTGCAGTCAACAGACGCTGGAACCAGCTCGGGTTCGCAGCCGCTTCGGGCTTGCCTCCCGAAGCGCGTGATCCACTGGTCACAATGACGGGCGTGTCGTCGGTCACCAGCTTCTGGTCAAAGATGTGTGGCCAGAAGCGGCGAATCAGCAGGCGTTCGGTCAGTCCCCAACCGCTCGATACGATGATGTACAGGCACAGGCCGGCCGGAACGGTGTAAAAAGCAAAGCCAATGGCGATCATCATCGCGGTGCTGACTTTTTGCATGAACTCCTGGTCTTCCGAGGTGGCCGGAGGTGTCATGACCTTTTGCTGAATCAGGAACAGCACGACTGTCAGAATGGGCAGCAGGTTGAATTTGGTCCAGCCGAACCAGGGAACGGCAAACGGCAGGTCAAACATGGCATCCTGACCAGCCAGGTTGTCGATCCACAGGAACTGGGCCAGTCGCAGATCCACTGCCTGGCCGAGGGCTCCGTACAATCCGAAGAAGATCGGAATCTGCAGCAGCATGGGCAGGCAGCCCATCAGTGGGTTGTAATTGTTCTTGCGCTGGAAATCGCCCATGGCCCGGGCGTATTCCTCGGGCTTGTCCTTGTACTTTTCCTGCAGCTTCTTCAGTTCAGGTTGCAGGAGCTTCATCTTTTCAGCCTGAGCCACCTGCTTGACCGAGAGCGGAAACATCATGCCGCGGACAATGACCGTAATCGCCATGATGCAGAAGGCGTAGGGAATGGCCAGCGAGTCATGCAGGTATCCGAGGAACCACATGATGAAGTGGGCCACGACCGGGTTCAGTGAGAAGGGCGGAAGCCAGCCAATGAATGGGATTTCACCAAAATGAATAACTTCGCGGGCCTTGATTGGGGCCAGCAGGTCTGGTCGCTTGGGACCAGCGAACAGTTGGACGCGATGTGTGACTTCATCTTGAGGAGCGATTTCCAGTGGCTGCGAGGTCAGCAGCACGGAGACATCGCTCTTGAGTTTGTCCTTTTCGTCACCGTACAGCAGGAGCGGGCTCACCGACTCATAGTACGGGTCTGGCTCACCATCCCCATTCCGGTCGCCCAGCTGATTATCGCGTGGCAGGACAAGCGCTGCGAAATACTGAACATCAACACCGGCATACTGAATGGGTTCCCGCCACGAATCGACCGGCTTGTCGCCGGTTTCGGCCTTCTTGACCTGAGCCAGCAAGTCGGCTGCACGCATATTGATGGGGTTGATGTCGCCCGACTTCGGCATCGTCCCCACTTTGATTTCACGGTAAACCCGCGTGGCATCCCCGTTTTCCAGCGGGACTCCGCTCGGTCCCTGAAGGACGTATGTCGTCTTGGCCGGTTGCTCACCCAGATTGCGGATCGAAAGATCCAGGTCGATCAGGTAGGCCGTGGAATTTGTCGGTCCGGCGACATCCTGCTTGTGAATGCGAAAGGTCTTCGTGACTTCCAGGCTGCCATCGGGAGCGCGGAAGCGAAAGACCACGGTTTCGTCATCTTGCTTCACGAGTTCCCAGTCCACTTCACGAAGCGAGAGGTGATGGGGCTTCAACTGGTCGTCGATGGCCTTGACGGGCGATTCAAAAGTGTTTGGCAATCGCACCAGCGCCCCGGGCAGCCCCTCCCAGTCGACTTCGTGACCGACAATGCGAAGCTTCTTTTTGCGGTCGAGCGTTGTATAGCGAGGGTCATTCAGGTCGATGGAGGCAATGGCACCACCCTGCGTGGTGAAGGTTGCCGTCACCATGTAGCCCTTGTCGTATCCGTCTGCCCCCAGTGTGATGGTCTGCCGAGCGAATGCTTCCGGCTTGGGAATTTCGACGGCGGCTTCGACTTTGGTGTCGGCCGGATCATCCTTGAGGACCGGCTGGTCAACTGCCACGTCCGCATCGGCGACGGCCGGAACGGGAGGTTTGAACATGCCCGGGAACAGCCGCGGAGCGACATTCATCCAGACGAGGTAAAAACCGATGGAGAGGGCCAGGTACAGAAAGAATCGTCGTTTATCCATTTTCGAAAACGGGCTACAGCTCCGTCTGTTCCAGCGGGAGGAGACTGGCTCCGTCACTGAAAACCAGCAGGACTATTCGCCTGCTGTTGACTGATCTTTGGAAGAGTTCCCCAAATGGTGGGCAACTGGGGAGAATCTGGGGTTGTCGGTCCTCTGTCGCGACTGGCAGGCGGGACCAAAGCCCTCCATGGTGTCCAGCTAGCGGCCATCCCGCAAGCGATCACCCAGAAAGTTGTCCAATTCGGGAATGGCGTAGATCTTGGCGACGGTCTTTTCGAAATCGTAAGCCACTCGCCGATACGTCACTTTGCGATCGTCCAGAACCACGTAGCACGAACGGTTGTCTCCATCGCGCGGCTGACCGACCGAACCCACATTGATCAGGGTCTTGGTGTCACCCAGCTCAACGGAGAAACCCAGTTCATCCGGAGAGAAGAAGTTGTAATCTTCCGAAAAGATCCCGGGGATATGTGTGTGTCCCTGGAAGCAGTAGCGATCGACCAAGCCGAAAATCCGCTCCATCTTTCGCTGGTTGTAGATGTCCTCAGGGAATACGTACTCGTTCAGCGGGTTTCTTGCGGAGCCGTGAACGAACAGGAACGGCTCCTGACGTTTCATGCGAGGCAACTCGCCCAGAAATTCCCAGCGACGCTCATTTCCGTCTGCATCGCCGGTTTCCAGTGTGTGCCGTGTCCAGAAGATGGCTCTCTCGGCACCGGCGTTGAAACCTTCCGGGTCAAACAGGGCGGCCTGATCGTGATTGCCCAGGATTGTGACCTGGCTGTGCTGCATCACGAGATCGACACACTCCCGGGGGTTGGGGCCGTATCCGATAATGTCCCCCAGGCAATAGATTTCCTCAATCCCCTGTTCGCGGATATCGGCCAAGACGGCTTCGAGGGCTTCTAGGTTGCCGTGGATGTCGCTGATGATTGCTCGCAACAGACTCTCTCTACATCTGCAAGTCCTTGCACGGAATGGGCTGACGCACCCATCTCTCCCCGGTAGTCTACATTCTTGGCGTTCTGGGGGAGAGGAAAAGGAGGACCATATTTCAAGAATGCTAGGAGAGTTGAACCGAAACGGTCAAGTTTCGCGGACTGGGGGGCGGGGTAAGGCCTGCTTTTAGCGATTGGGCAGGGGGGGAATCATTGCTCATGCTCTGCGAACTGACCCTATTGTGCAGACGATTCGGGCCGGTTCGGAGTTCCAGGCCGGTTTCATCCCTCGGGAATTCAAAGTATCCTGATCGTGCAGATTCAGAAAACTTTCCAAAATCAACCGGCGGGACAAAACAATGAGCCCTTTGAAATCCCTGATCACCTGCGGGACAAAACTCTGGCTGGACAGCGTACAGCCAGATCTGGTGCAGGAATATCGACAGCTTGGAGCCACTGGAGCCACTTCGAATCCGGTCATCATTGCTGGCATCATTAAGGCCGGGCTGTGCGATCAACAGTTGACGGAATTGCTCGCAACCGACGCGGACGACGAGAAGATCGCCTGGACGTTGACAGATCAACTCGTTCGAGATGCCCAGCAGGTGTTTCTGCCAGTCTGGGAAGAAACGAAGGGCAATGACGGCTACGTCAGCTTTGAACTCGATCCGCTGCTGGAGGCGGTCGACTGTCCGCTGAGCATTCCCGAACGTTCCGCCCGCTACATTGAACTTGGCAAGCAGTGGGCGGCCGGGCATTCGAATCGTCTGATCAAGGTTCCGGCTACGCCCGCCGGACTGGGGGCACTGGAAGAGCTTGCTGCTGCTGGAGTTTCGCTGAATGTAACGCTGCTGTTTACATCGCGGCAGTATCAGGCTGCACGCGATGCGATCTGGCGTGGTGCGCAACGCTGCAGCAATCCGGAGCAGCTGAAGTCTGTCTATAGTATTTTTGTCAGCCGCATTGACGGCTACACCGCCAAGCACGTCCCCACGCTGTCCGATGCTGCTCAGGGGCAGGTGGCAATTGCTAATGCCAAGCTGATCTGGAAGGAAAACGTGGCCTTCTGGAAGGACAAGCCCGTCGACCACAGTCAGGATATTGTGTTCGCCAGTATGGGGACCAAGGATCCTGCAGACTCTCCGGACAAGTATGTCGCAGCCCTGGCCGGTTCCGATGTGCAGACCAATCCGCCCACGACCAATGCGGCGGTGGAAAAGATGGAAGGTCGCGTTTTCACTCGGTCGGTCGACCTGCTGCCGTCACCAGATGTGCTCGAAGAAATCAACGAGAAAGTCGACTTCGAACATCTTGAACAGACCCTGATGGATGACGGTCTCAAGAAGTTTGCCGATCCGCAACTGGAACTGCTGGCCAGCATCGCGGCCCGCCGCTCCTGAGCGACATTTTAGTACCCCTCTTCCGCCAGGAGAGGGGCGTTGCCGGGTTACTCTTTGTCTGAAGTGGACGCTGTCGCCATGCGCATTGTCTTCTGCCTGTTCACATTGCTGTCCTGCATCCCGGTTGTTGCCGCGGACCGGCCCAACATCGTGCTTATTATGTGCGATGACATGGGGTTCTCGGACATCGGCTGCTACGGCGGCGAAGTCCAGACACCTGTGCTGGACCGCATGGCAGCGGAAGGGCAGCGATACACGCAGTTCTACAACAACGCCAAGTGCACCACGACGCGGGCTTCGCTCATCACCGGGCTCTATCCCCGCAAGAAGGGCTCGCTGTTGCGACCCAATATGGTGACGATTCCCGAAATTCTCGCACCGACCGGCTACCTTTGTGTCCTCACGGGCAAGTGGCATCTGGGCAGCAATGCTCCGCATCGTCCGTCCGATCGCGGCTTCCAGCACTACTACGGGCTACTGGATGGCTGCTGCAACTTTTTTGATCCCGCTCAACCCGATCCCGACTTCAAAGGGGGCAAAGTCCGCTGGTTTGGCGAAGACGACAAGCGGATCACTGAGTTCCCGGACAATTTCTACACGACCGATGCGTTTACCGACCAGGCCTGCGCGGCCATTGATACGGCGGTGGACCGCAAGCAGCCACTCTTTCTGCACGTCTGCTATACAGCCCCTCACTATCCGCTGCATGCGCCGGAGGCGGAGATCGCGAAGTACCGAGGGAAGTACCGTGCCGGGTGGACGGAACTCCGCAAGCAGCGTCATGCCCGCCAGTTGGAGATGGGGCTGGTCGACCCGCAATGGGATCTGCCTGGGCCGGATCGGGAAGTTGCGGACTGGAGCGATGTCAAAGAGCAGGCGTACTACGATGAGTTGATGGCGACCTATGCGGCGATGATTGACCGCATGGATCAAAACATCGGGCGCATTCTCGCCAGACTGGACGAGCGGGGCATCGCCCAAAACACGGTCGTTCTCTTCCTGTCCGACAATGGCGGGTGCGCGGAGAAGCCGGGCGGCATCGATCCGACACGGACACCGGGAGTGAAGGAATTCTACACGGCCTGCGGTCCCGGCTGGGCGTATGCTCAGAATACACCATTCCGCCGCTTCAAGAGCTACGTTCACGAAGGAGGCATTTCGACGCCGCTGATCGCACGCTGGCCGGGACACGTTGCTGCGGGAACGTGGTGTCGCGATGTCGCCCACATCATCGACCTCCTTCCCACCTGTGCGGAACTCGCCGGGGCTTCGATTCCGGACGAGCACAAGGGAAACGCATTGCTTCCGGTCGAAGGCCGATCGATGGTGCCGCTGCTTCAGGGACGGTCTCGGGATCCGCACGACCAGCTGTTCTGGGAGTGGGCAGGGTCACGCGCTGTGCGAGAGGGGGACATGAAGTTGTGCTGGGACAGTGGCCTGAAACGCTGGGAACTGTATAACGTGGTGGACGATCGCACCGAAATGCATGATCTGGCTGCTGATCGTCCTGACGATGTCGAGCGTCTCGCCGCGGCGTGGCATGCGTGGGAAGAGCGGATGGCATCGAAGAAGTAGTCTTTGCGATATTCGGCGAATCGCGTTCAAAGGAAAAATGGAAGGCAGGGACCTCGTCATGGCTGCACCAATTCAGGTCAAGCGGATTGATCACATCACGCTTGTCGTCAAGAATCTCGAAACATCCCGGAAGTTTTACGTGGATGTCTTGGGGATGCAGCAGGTCGACCGCCCCAATTTCAGCTTTGCCGGGATGTGGTTTCAGGCCGGGACGACACAGATTCACCTGATTCTGGAGCATCCGGAGTCGGGGCCAGCCCGCGTGTTTTTGCCTGAGGAATGTGCCATCAGCCGCACTCGGCATTTCGCGTTTGAGGTCGACGACGCCATGGCGGCTCGTGATCGACTAGTGGAATTGGGGGTCACGATCGTTGCGGGTCCGAAGAACCGTCCAGACGGCCCGACTCAGTTGTATGTCTTCGATCCCGACCAAAACCTTGTGGAACTCTACTCATATTGAGTCGATCTACACTGGGCAGACTTCCCATCCATGAACTAGAGTTTGCATGCCCCGTGCGGCCAGGTGTTCCTGATTTCGCTGTTCAGCCCCCACAAACCGTCAATTGCAGACATGTCGGATCTCCCGAAACGAGTTGTGCTTGGCTCTATGGTTGTGGCCGGTATTGTGGCTGTGCTGGCCATTGCTGATCTGGCTATGGGGATTCCATTCTCCGGCAAGCACACGATGATCATGGACATCCTGTTCATCCTCAGTGCCGGTATTGTCGGTTATCTCGCCTGGGATGCCTACAAAGATCTCAACTGATCTTTGGGGCGTTTGAGCGTTCAAGAGTGGTGAGCGTTGGGGCCAGAAGCTGACGCACCCGCCTCGCTCCAATATCTCGCTCTGGGCTCTCTGCTCTCGATTCAACAAAAAACGAGGCAGGCTCGTATTGAACCTGCCTCGTCGGTAACCGGGATGAAACTGCGGGCG
>JAGQPW010000074.1:7837-18095 GCA_020426515.1 Planctomycetaceae bacterium
CCGCCATTCGAAATGGACTTCGCTCCCACGTTCGTGGTCATGATGAGGACCGTGTTCTTGAAGTCCACCTTACGACCGAAGCTGTCGGTCAGGTGTCCTTCTTCCATGATCTGCAGGAGCATGTTGTACACGTCCGGGTGAGCTTTCTCGATTTCGTCGAGAAGAACCACAGCGTATGGACGGCGGCGGATGCGCTCGGTGAGCTGGCCACCTTCTTCGAATCCGACGTATCCGGGAGGAGCCCCGATCAGACGGCTGATGTTGTGGCGTTCCTGGTATTCGCTCATGTCGATCTGCACGAGCGCTTCTTCCTCGCCGAACATGAATTCGGCAAGCGTCTTGGCCAGCAGGGTCTTACCAACCCCGGTGGGGCCGGAGAACAGGAAGGTGGCCGTCGGCCGCTTGGGATCTTTGAGTCCGCTGCGTGAGCGACGCACCGCCTTGCACACCAGCTTGATGGCTTCATCCTGGCGGACAACGCGTTTGTGAAGCTCCCGCTCCATGTCCAGCAGGCGCACGGCGTCTTCACTGGAGAGCCGCGTCAGTGGAACGCCGGTCATTTTGGCAACGACTTCGGCGATGACTTCCGCATCGACCACGCCATCGGTTTCCTGAGCCTTTTGACGCCATTCCTTGTTGATCGATTCTTTCTTCTTCTTGACCTTGTCCGCCTGATCACGCAGTGAGGCGGCCTTTTCGAAGTCCTGGTTTGCGACGGCTTCTTCCTTTTGGGCGTTCAGCCGTTCGATTTCTTCTTCCAGTTCCTTCAGGTCTGGCGGGCGGACCATCGACTTCAGGCGCACGCGAGCGCCGGCTTCGTCGATGACGTCGATCGCCTTGTCCGGCAGGCAGCGTCCAGAGATGTATCGCCCCGACAGTTCCACTGCCTTTTCGAGGGCATCATCGGTGTACTGCACCCGGTGGTGGCTTTCGTAGCGGTCGCGAAGTCCCTTGAGGATCTGCACGGCCTGCTCCTTGGATGGAGGATCGACCATGACCATCTGGAAGCGGCGTTCCAGAGCGGCATCCTTTTCGATGTACTTCCGGTATTCATCCAGCGTGGTGGCCCCGATGCACTGCAATTCGCCGCGAGACAGGGCTGGCTTGAGAACGTTTGAGGCATCAATGGCCCCCTCTGCTCCCCCGGCACCGACCAGCGTGTGCAATTCGTCGATGAACAGGATCACATTCTTGGCGCGACGAACTTCGTTCATCACCGCTTTGATCCGCTCTTCGAACTGACCGCGATACTTGGTTCCAGCGACCATCATGGCCAGGTCGAGGACCACGATGCGGCGTTCACGCAGGATTTCGGGCACGTTGCCGTCAATCACGAGTTGGGCAAACCCTTCCACAATGGCCGTCTTGCCGACGCCGGCCTCGCCCAGCAGCACGGGATTGTTCTTCTGGCGTCGGCAGAGAATCTGCGTCACGCGTTCGATTTCATTTTCGCGACCGATCACGGGATCGAGCTTACCCTGGCGGGCAAGTTCAGTCAGGTCGCGACCGAAACTGTCGAGGGCGGGAGTCTTGCTCTTACTTCCCTTGCCAGAAGGAGCGGCACCTGTGCCCCGTTCTGAGGTCTCGGCCCCTTCCAGGCCATGGCCCAGCAGGTTGAGCACTTCCTCGCGGACGTCTTCCAGCTTCAGGCCGAGGTTCATCAGTACCTGAGCGGCAACCCCTTCCTGTTCTCGCAGCAGCCCCAGCAGCAGGTGCTCGGTGCCGACGTAGTTGTGATTCAGGTTGCGGGCCTCTTCCATCGCGTATTCAATCACCTTCTTGGCTCGCGGCGTTTGAGGCAGCTTGCCAATGGTGACGAGGTCCGGTCCGGACTGGACGATCTTCTCGACTTCCAGTCGAATCTTGCGGAGGTCCACATCCAGGTTTTTCAGCACATTCGCAGCGACGCCGGAGCCTTCTTTTACCAGCCCCAGCAGGATGTGCTCCGTGCCGATGTATTCATGGTTGAATCGCTGAGCCTCTTGATTGGCCAGCTGCATCACCTTCCGTGCGCGGTCGGTAAATCGTTCGTACATCTCTTCCTACTCCTTCACACTGCGGTGATGGTGACTGCATTCCGTAAGTGGAGGCAACCACTTTGCCGAAACCGCCCCGGGGCTTCAGCCACAAAGCATCTGTCACGAGGACTCTACCGGCTTCCTCCGAATCCTTATAGTGCAAATAAGGGGCCGGATGAGGCGACGTTTCGCTTTTCGCCTCCTGCAACCGTTTCTGAAAACGAGTCTTTCGCTGACAACAAGGCAATTCTAGCCCGCTATATGGAGGGGGACAAGATTTTGCAGGCACATGTTGGCAGGTTCCGGGAGGTTTTGGGGCACTGCTGATTTGGCAGTTGACGCTCTCCGGCAGGTCAGGCTTCCTTGATCCCTCGGGGATGCGGACCCCACAATGGCCTGTGGTTTGTGGGCGGTCATGGCACGACTGCTCGCACAGTTACCGGACATCGGACCTCTTGCCCCCTTGCTTCATGACCACGCCTCTCTCTCATTTTGATGACCATGGAGCCAGCCGCATGGTCAATGTTGGCGAAAAGCCGGTCACGCAGCGCATGGCTCGGGCTCGGGCCTGTGTGCAGCTGCGCGCGACCACCGCACAATTGATTCGCGATCGGCAGCTCAGTAAGGGGGATGTGCTCGAAGTGGCGCGGCTGGCAGGCATTATGGCCACCAAGCGGACTGCGGAGCTCATTCCGCTGTGCCATTCGCTCGGGCTGGACAGCGCTGCGGTCGACTTTCAATGGGCATCGGAAACGGAGCTTCAGATTGAGTCGACCGTCACCATGCAGGGCCGGACTGGAGTGGAAATGGAAGCGCTAACCGCCGTCAGTGTGGCCGCGTTGACTGTGTACGACATGTGTAAGTCTGTTGATCGGGGCATGGAAATTTCTCGCATCACTCTGCTCGAAAAGTCCGGCGGCAAAAGCGGACACTATTTGCATGAGGCCTGAGGACTCTGGGCCCTCCTGGGCAGTATTTTCCGGCAGTTGACCGCTTCAGCATTGGAGATCGAGAGACCGCCGCCGCATGTTGTCACGCTGGGCTCTCAACACTGGAACTACTGAAGACGCAGTCGACGATTCCTTCTATCCTGCCCCGGTTTCTGGTCCTTTCCGCTTGCTGAGATTTTCACGTGTCGGCTTCGTTTCAGTTTCACCTTGATCATCTTGACGCCTCTTCGGCGGCCCGGGCGGGACGCTGGGTCACACCGCATGGCGTCGTCGAGACTCCCGCATTTATGCCCGTGGGGACGCGTGGCACAGTCAAAGGGGTGTGGCCTCACGAACTTCGCGACGCCGGGGCCCAGATGATTCTGGCCAACACGTACCATCTTGCTCTGCGGCCCGGCGAAGAAGTGGTTCGCGATCTGGGCGGACTACACCGTTTTATGAACTGGGATGGCCCCATTCTGACGGATAGCGGCGGATTTCAGGTGTTCAGCCTGTCCGACCTCCGGCGAATGGATGACGACAAGGTCGTGTTTCGGTCACACATCGACGGCAGTCTGCTGGAGTTGACGCCTCAGCGGGCCATTCAAATTCAGGAGGCACTCGGGGCCGACTGTATTATGTGTCTCGATGAATGTCCGCCTGCGAATGCCCCCCGACAGCAGATTCTGGAGGCGGTTGATCGCACCACGCGCTGGGCGGCAATCTGTCGAGATTCCCAGCTGCGGACGGATCAGGCTCTGTTCGGAATTGTGCAGGGAGGAATTGATCCCGGGCTGCGGGCCCGCTCGGCCGAAGGCCTGATTCCGCTCGATTTTCCCGGATATGCCATCGGTGGCTTGAGTGTGGGAGAGGCTCCAGCGGACATGTATAAGACACTTGAGGCGACGGCTCCTCTACTTCCAGAGGAAAAACCCCGCTACCTGATGGGGGTGGGGCGGCCCATCGACATCATCGAAGCGGTCCTGCGTGGAGTCGACCTGTTTGACTGCGTGATGCCCACCCGCAACGCCCGCAATGCAACGGCCTTTACCAGTCAGGGGATCGTTAAACTCCGTAATGCCAAGCACATCCGCGATACGGGGCCGCTCGATCCAGATTGCGCGTGCCCGGCCTGCACGCAGTACAGTCGAGGGGTCCTGCGGCACCTGTTTCACGTTGGCGAGATGCTGGGACCCATGCTGCTTTCCGTTCACAACCTGACGTACTACCAGAAGATCGTGCGAGAACTGCGGCTGGCGATTCGCGAAAATCGCGGCCAAGAGTTTCGCCTCGCACATCTTGCCGCCGTTTCGAGCGGGCCCTAAACTACCCGCTTCATTTTTTGGGGGGGACCTTTACAACCGATGTCTTCGGTTGTCGGAGATTTCTCCCGACGGCACCCCGCGCGGATCACGTCTGATCTGCGGGCCTGTTTGAAGAGTTGATCGCATGTGGCAATGGTATAACACGTTACTGGTACTGGCTGACGATACGCTTCAGCGGGCACCTGTGGATCCTGGCGATGCGGGCCCTCAGCAGAATCCCTGGGGCGGCATCCTGACCATTATGCTGCCAGCCATCGCTGTCATGCTGGTCATTCAGATGATCATGCGTCGCAGCGAAGCGGGCGACAAGAAACGCCGTATCGATCAACTGGCGTCATTGAAGAAGAATGACCCCGTCGTCACAATCGGCGGGATTAAAGGGACTTTCGTCAGCGCGTCGGAAGACAAGACGGAGATCACGATTAAGGTCGATGACAACACCCGTCTGAAAGTCGAAGCCTCCGCGATTCGCGAATTTGGCCCGAAAAAGACTGAAGAGCAGGCGAAGAGCTAAGTCCAGCTCTGGCCTGAGGAAATACCGTATTCACGTTTAACACACCTCGGACGTGCTCCATCGACTGGAGGAGCGCGTGTGGGGACGGAGTTGTCCGGATGAGCCCCCTGGGTCAAAACTGGTTGATGTTGGCTGCCGACGAAGTTGCCAAGGCAAACGCGACAGGAGGGTCTTCCTGGGGTGGTATCGCCACGTTCGCCGTCGTGATTGCCGTAATCGTGCTGCCCTTCGTGGCGGGCAACCTGATTGCCGGCCTCCTCAAAATGAAGGATGTGGGGAACCGGCTGGGGATCACGCTCTTCTGCATTACCCTGGCTGTTATCCCGTTCTGCATTCAGCCTCTTAATGAAGCGCTGCGGTTGGGGATCGACCTGGCGGGGGGAACCAACCTCGTCTATGAAGTCGATCGCGATGCGACCGAGAAGGAAATCACGCCCAGCGTGATGGACAAAATGGAGGCCGCTGTTCGCCTGCGCGTGAACCCGACTGGTACCGAAGAAGTCACCGTTCGGACCGTGGGTTCAGACCGCATCGAAGTGATTGTGCCTGGAGCTGACCAGGAAAAGGTTGAAGAAACCAAGCGTAAGATCGTCAACCTGGGCGAACTGGAGTTCGCCCTGCTGGCCAATCAGTACGATCACCCGCAACTCATCGCACTCGCCACAGAGCGGGGCGACAGTGTTTCTGAGATCTATCAGGACGGCAAACTCGTCGCGATGTGGCGACCTTCTGCTCGCGATGCCGACGGAGAAGAAAAGGTCGGCGGCGGCGACGGTGTTCAGATGCGAACCGTTGAGCGTGGTGGTCGAGAAGTTACCGAATTTCTGGTGGTCGTCGATCCCAATCCGAAACGCCGAATTACGGGTCGGATGTTGCGCAGCGTAAGCGAAATTCTCAGCGAGCGCGGACTGGCTGTTTCGTTCCGCCTCGATCAGGACGGAGCCCGCCTGTTTCAGGAAGTGACAACCAAATATCAGCCACGTGAAGGCGCCGGCTACAAAACGCGGCTGGCAATTCTGCTCAACAATCAGGTGCACTCGGCCCCTTCAATCAATTCACCGATTCCCGGTGGCCAGGGCCAGATTGATGGCAACTTCACGCAGGCGGAAATTGACGAGTTGCTCGGCGTGCTGAATGCCGGGGCGCTCGAAGTGCCGCTCAAGAAGCAGCCCGTGAACGAATCCACCGTCAGCCCGCTGCTGGGCCTCGATGTGCAGCAAAAGGGCAAGAACGCGATGATCTGGTCGCTGATTGCTGTGTTCGTTGTGACGGGGGTCTACTACCTGCAGGCCGGCTTTATTGCCGACGTCTGTCTGGCCATCAACCTTGTGCTGGTCCTCGGGGCTATGGCCCTGATCGATGCCACGTTCACGCTTCCCGGTCTGGCCGGTCTCGTGCTGACCGTTGGTATGGCGGTCGATGCGAACGTGCTGATCTTCGAGCGTATGCGTGAAGAACGCACGAAGGGGTCGAGCCTGCGAATGGCAATCAAGAACGGCTTCGAAAAGGCGTTCTCGACGATTTTCGATGCGAATATCACCACGCTGATTACCGCAGTCGTGCTGTACTACATTGGTACCGATCAGGTGAAAGGCTTCGCCGTGACCCTGTTCGTCGGGATCTGTACGAGTATGTTCAGCGCCGTCTACATCGGTCGGCTGATCTTTGACATCGCTGAACGCAAGCACTGGCTGACAGACCTCAAGATGTTCAGCCTGATCAGCAATGACTCCAATATCGATTTCGTTGGCAAGAAAAAGCTGGCGGCTGTCTTCTCGATCATCTTGATCATCATCGGGCTTTTCGCGGTCACTTCGCGTGGTCGCGATAACCTGGACATCGACTTCCGCGGGGGAGCGATGGCCACCTTCCGCTTCGAAGAGGATTCCAAGCCCACCTTCGGCGAAATTCGCAGCGCGCTGGAAGTGACCTTCGACAAGTCCATTTCGCTGGAAGAGCTCGAAGTTGTTGAAAACGACAAGCCCGAGAAGATGTACCGCCTGCGGACGGTGATCGTCACCGAAAACGAAGACATTGCCAACGACGTTCGAGGCAAGATTGGCAAGGCGTTCGCCGGAACGCCATTCAAACTCATCGAACAGGAAATCGAGTTCGGTCCAATTGAAGGAATCGCTGCTGCGACTGACGCTCCCGCAGAAAACGAGGCGGCCGATCCATTCCCGGGCGGAAACCAGGTCGTCGTGAAGCTGAAAGAGCCAATGACAGCCGCCGGATTCGCGGCCACGGCACAGGATGTCCTGGTCAATGTGGTGGGCGGCTTCGGTGAATCCGATGTCCCGGAACTGGTGGCCGCTGAATCGGCAGAAGCCAATGTCGCTGCTGGCGCGAAGCTCAATGAGATTCGCCTGAGGTTGGCCAAAGCCATTCCTCGCGAGTCGGTCGACAAGTTGATTGCCGGCCTGGAAGCCCAAATGGAAGGCAAGCCGCTGTTCGAAGAAGTCAACACCTTCGACGGTCAGGTCGCTGGCGAAGCTCAGGCTGCTGCCATCACTGCCATGCTGTTCAGTCTGGGAGCGATCATTGCCTACCTGTGGCTGCGGTTTCAGGCCGCCAACTTTGGTCTGGCCGCTGTGGTCGCACTTGTTCACGACGTGTTGATTACGCTGGGAGCTCTGGCTGTGGCGTCGTACCTCAGCAATACTCCGCTCCGTTCGATTCTGCTGCTGGAAGACTTCAAGATCAATCTGTCGATCGTGGCCGCCTTCCTGACAATCATCGGGTACTCGCTCAACGATACGATCGTTGTGTTCGACCGTATTCGCGAAGTTCGTGGCCGCAATCCGGCCATGACCGAGCAGATGATCAATATCAGTCTGAATCAAACCCTCTCACGAACGTTGCTCACTTCGATGACAACGTTGGTCGTGCTGATCATTCTGTACTTCATGGGCGGCGAAGGAATCCACGGATTCGCCTTCTGTCTGCTGTTCGGCATCATCGTCGGTACCTACAGCTCGATTTATGTTGCTGCACCCGTGCTGGTGTGGCTGATGAATCGCAACAAGAAGAAAGCCGCGAACGCCGCCTGATTGTCAGGGGTGCACAATGAAAGCGGGGTGTCTTTCGCAATGCGAAGGCACCCCTCTTTCGTTGACACGAGTCAATTGTCCCTGACGTGGAGGTCAAGGAATGGGGCTGTTCGACTGGATCTTTGGACGTCGCAATCCGCAGGCTTTGGTTCTGGACCGAGTCTGGCTGAAGGACAAGCTGCTGTGGCAGAACCTGCGTCGAGAAATTGACGAGGAGCTGACGGCGGGACTTCACGTGATTCTGGTCGCCCACTTTCCTCAGCGGTGGGATCAACTCGTCAACTGGCTCAACGCACAGGAGCTGGATTTTGAGGATTGGCAACCTCGCAGCTGGCGCGACATCCGGCAAAATCTCGCCAGTTCCGCTCCTCGTATCTGGCTGCTGCCGGTGCAGGACATTCCGCAATACGATCCGCAGTTGGATGAAGCCGGATTGGAACTGCCGGTCACCGTCATGGCGTCCGAGCATCATCCTCACCCGGAGGGAGACCGCCCCTTACACGAATTGGCACTGGGCATCCCGGCTCGAGGCGGGATCGTGTTTCAGGTGGCTCTCGATCAGCCACTGTTTGGCAGCCTCGGCCAGCTGACAGCATTGCTGCAAACATTGGGGATGGACACGAACGAGTGCATCGACAGCCCGATGGTATGCAAGCAGATTGGCCGCCTGCAGCAGCGAATCGCTCGACAAGTCAAAACGCACGGACCCGCCGACTCGGCGGGCGAATGGATGCAGCGGTACGCCAACTCTTGATGGATTCTCCTTGCGATCCATCGGGTTGGCCGCGCTGTTTGGGAATCGACTGCGATCGCGGATGTTTGCGCTGCTGGAGTTGCCTCCGACTTCTTCAGCGGATTGGTGATGTCGGATCAATCCCGGCAGTTTCGTTGGTGGTCACGGTTGCCCGTGTCAGAGGTATGCGTCGCTGGAAGCGGACCCACTGTTGGCCTAGACTGACGAGGCCTGACGTCTCTTACCCAAGGTCAATTTGTGCTTGCCGGACCGCTTCTGCATCGTCAATTGTTGACCACACCTCGTACACTGCAGCACTATCTGTTGCGGGCTGGGTACGTGGCTGGGTTTTGCGTTCTGATCTGGACCGCTGCTCACAATACCTTTGGGCTCGCCCCGATTCGCAACGTGGGGGACATTGCGCGATTCGGCACCTTCATGTTCAATCTGGTCTGTACCGTCCAGTTGACCATTGTTACCGCAGCATCGTTGCTGTTGTCGGCCGGAAGTGTCGCCCAGGAAAAGGATCGCCGTACGCTGATTATGTTGCTGCTGACAGATCTGCGCGCTACGGAACTGGTCATCGGAAAGGCGCTGGGTAGTCTGGTCAATGTCTTTACGCTGATCGCCGTCTCCTTTCCCGTGCTGTTTGCGCTCTCGCTGCTGGGGGGGACCAGTATTGAACAGATCATCTGGTTTGAATTGCTGTGTGTCGCCACTGCTCTGGCCGCAGCGGCCTGGGGGACGCTCGTGGCATACTGGCGAGAGAAAACCTTTCAAACTCTGGCGATTACTGTGCTTGGAGCCGGGCTGTTTCTGGGAGTTGTGGAAACACTGGTCGTCATGCTTGGTCACGACCAGGCAGCTGGGCAGATCATTGGGGGATTGAATCCCTTCCGCACTCTGGGCAACCTGCTCGATCCGTTAGCCGCCCATCCGACAGTGACCGCTCCGGTCGCTTCGGCGCTCGCCTCGGTGGCTGGCCTGCTCACACTGACGGCTGGACTGTTCATTCAGACCTCCCGCAAGGTCCGCATCTGGAACCCGTCCCGCACGATCCATATTCAGGTTGAAGAGACCCCGGCAGAGACCGACCTCTCGCCTGCCCCCGCTCGTGCGGCCCGACCCGTCTGGGACCGACCGCTGTTGTGGCGGGAAGTCTGTACGGAGGCCTACGGGCGCAAGGTCGGTTTCATCAAAGCCGCCTACTATGTCGTGCTCATGTTCTGCATGCTCTGGGTGGCTCGCAGCGGAACCGATGCCGAATTGCTGCTGGGCAGTCTGTCTCCTTCCGGATTGGCTTTCGTGGTGCTCTCGTTGTTCGCATTGCTCCTGGTGAATGCACAGGCTGTGACGTCGCTGACTTCGGAGCGGGATGGCCAAACGCTGGAACTGCTGCTGGTGACGGAAGTCTCCGCAAAGGAATTTATTTTCAGCAAGCTGGCTGGCATTCTGTACAACACCAAGGAAGTGATTGCTGTGCCGCTGCTGTTTGCGGTCAGTCTGTACCTGCGTGGTGTATTGGATTTGGAGCCGTTCGTCTTCACGATGATCGGCTATCTCACGCTGGTCTGCTTTGCCGCGATGCTGGGGTTGCATGCCGGGCTCTCGTACGAGAACTCGCGTGGGGCGATTCTCAACAGTCTGGGAACCATGTTCTTTCTGTTCGTCGGGATCTTTGTCTGCATT
>JAGQPW010000074.1:18192-27060 GCA_020426515.1 Planctomycetaceae bacterium
TTGTGCTGATCGTGGAGGCGCGAGCATCGTACGAAATGCAGTTCGCTCCGTTTCTGGTGTTTATTGGTGGTGGCTCTCTGGCGCTGTGGCTCAGCCTGACGCGCAAGAACCCCTCCACCGCACTCACGGCCTGCGCGTTTTCCCTGCCGTTCTTTACGTTCTACGCCATTGCCAGCTTCCTGTTGGGGCACTCCATGCCCGTGTTTATTTCTGTTCTGGTGACGTACGGATTCACGACGGTTGCGATGCTCGTTCCAGCAATCAGCTCGTTTGATGTGGCCTTGGGGCGGTCGACCATGGATCGAGGATGAACGCGATCGTCGACACCCTTCCGCTCTGGCTCCCGGGTGTGCTGGTCATGGGGCTCCTGACAGTCGGGTCCGGATTCTTCTCGGGAAGCGAAACAGCACTGTTCTATTTGTCGCGAGATGAATTGCGACGGATGCGTACGGGCAGTGCGGCGGAGCGGACAGCCTCGAGGCTGTTGCAGAATCCGGATCGCCTGCTGACGGCGGTGCTGTTCTGGAATCTGGTCATCAATGTGGCCTACTTCGCCGTCAGTCTGGTGACGGCCAAGCGGCTGGTGACCGGTGGACACTCTTCGTTGGGGGGAGTGCTCAGTCTGCTCAGTCTGTGCAGCATCATTCTGCTGGGGGAAGTTATTCCCAAGAGCCTCGCTGTGTCATTGCGTTATCCTGTGGCCGTGATTGCGGCATGGCCTCTGGCTGTGGCGGTACGCATTCTTGATCCCATCCTGCCGTGGCTGGAGTTGACGACTTCGGCAGTGCGTCGGGTCTTCTGGCCTCAGCTGCGGCCCGAGCCGTATCTCCAGACGGAGGATCTTGAGCGTGCCCTGGAAACATCGGAGCTGGGGTTCGAACTGGCGCATCTGGAACAGTCCATTCTGCAGCGCGTGCTGGATCTCTCCGAAATGACGGCCGAAGAACTGATGCGGCCACGCAACACGCTGAAACTCTGGCTGGCCCCTGTCCACCTGGCGGATGTGCAGAGTGATTTGAGCCGACTGGACTTCCTCTATCTGCGTGACGAGGACGATGAGACGATTCATGCCGCGGTGCCGGTCCGCAATCTGTCGCACTTCCCGGAGAAGCATCTGGAAAAGCTGGCCGAGCCGGTCATTTACTTCCCCTGGTGCGGAACACTGTCGGATGTGCTCACTCAGCTTCGCACCCGACTGTCGACGGTCGCTGTGGTCGTAAACGAATACGGAGAAATGATTGGCGTCATCACCGAGAGCGACATTCTGGATACGCTGCTCAATCCGGAATCCAGCCGCGCGCGCCGACTGCTGAACCGGGAACCGATTCAATCCACCTCTGACGGGAAAATCCAGGTCCATGGGCTCACCACGCTGAGATACCTCGCGCGGCATCTGGGCATCGACTTTGAAGCTGGAGACGATGGACTGCTGACAGTCTCCGGGCTGTTGCATGAAGAACTCCAGCGTTTCCCGCTGGTGGGAGATAAGTGTCGGTGGGAAGGCTATGAGCTGCATGTGATTGAAGCAGCCGCACTGGGACGGGATGTTCGAATTGAACTCGATCCCTCACAAAGACTTCCCGTTCCTGAGGAAGCGGAGTAGGTTGGTTCACCACCGATGCAGTTTTTTCTGATTTGGCTTGCCATTCGGATGCAGGCAACGGACACTCATGTTCCCCACGCCAGTCTGCTCGGACCTCGATGCAGGCTGTGAGTTCCTCCCTTGGTCCCTATGCATCCCACCAACTATGGCCCACGAATGGTACACATTGGACGAACTGGCCAAGCAACTTGGCCGCGATCGTCGTGAAATCGAGCGGCTTGTGAACCGGGGGCGGATTCCCGGGCACAAGCGAGGGTCCGACTGGCAGTTCCATTCCGAGGAAATCAGCCAGTGGCTGGAGCAGGAGATGCGCGACTTCTCCGATAGTCAGTTGGCCAATGTGGAGCGAACTCACCAGTCGAGCGAAGTGACCTCCGAGATTCCCGTGAGCAGTTTGCTGAAGCCGGAACTCGTCCAAGTCCCGCTCGAAGCCCGCACCAAGCGCTCCGTATTGGAAAGCCTGGTCGAAGTGGCTGGCCGCACGTGGCAGGTGTGGGAGCCCGCGACCGTCCTCAAGGCGGTGCAGGAACGTGAAGCAATGATGACGACCGCCTTCAACAACGGCGTCGCTTTTCCCCACGCACGGCAATCCTGTCCCGACTCGCTGGGACAATCGCTGGTGGCATTTGGCCGCACTCTCAGTCCCATTCCGTTCGGCGCTTCTAATAACTCCGGAACGGACTGCTTTTTTCTGATTCTGTGCCGCGACACAAAGACACACCTGCAGGTGCTTGCGCGCCTCTCGCGGATGGTGCAACTGCCGGACTTCCTGCCGATGCTGCGAGATGTCGAAGACTCGGCACTGACCTACGAAGTCATTCTGGCAGCAGAACGTCAGTTGAGTTGATCCGCGTCTCTCAGGGGGATAGGCTGCGGAGCATGGATGAACGGGTGTTGATCCATAGTTCTGAATTGGCCTCTGGGAGTGACTGATGATGCTGCGTCTACTGTCTCTGCTTGCGCTTACGTGTGGTTGCCTGTCGGTGGCCTCCGCACAGGACACGCTCAACTTTCCGGTTCTGGGCGAAACAATCCGCCATGCTCCTGAGCTGGATGCCGTGCTGGCAAAAGATGCTCCGTTGCAGGTGATCAGCAGCGGCTACGTCTGGACAGAAGGACCAGTTTGGGTACGGGAAAAAGATGGTCCCGGCTATCTGCTGTTCTCGGATATCCCTCCCAACTCGGTCTTCAAGTGGGTCGAGGGGACCGGAGCGGAACTGTTCCTGAAGCCCTCGGGATTCACTGGACCGGGGGACTACGGAGCGGAGCCGGGCAGCAATGGCCTGCTGATCGATGCCAAGGGCCAACTTGTTTCCTGCGAACATGGCGACCGCCGTCTTTCCGTACTGACGAAAGATGGTGGCAAACGCACGCTTGTCGATAACTACGAAGGCAAGCGGTTGAACAGCCCCAACGATGTCGTCCAGCATTCCTGCGGTGACCTGCTGTTCACCGATCCTCCATACGGTCTGCCCAATCGCTGGGATGACCCCCGCCGGGAGCTCGATTTCTGTGGCGTGTACCGGCTGACTCCACAAGGTCAGCTGACCCTGCTGACCAGGGAAATGACACGGCCCAACGGCATCGCCCTCTCTCCAGATGAAAAGACCTTGTATGTTGCGCAGTCCGATCCAGAGGCTGCGATCTGGAAGGCGTTTCCAATCAACGCCGATGGTTCACTTGGCAAGAGCCGCATCCTCTATGACGCGACGCAGCATGTGAAGGATGGCTGGCCAGGTCTGCCGGATGGAATGGCGGTCGATCAGGCGGGAAACATTTTTGGCACAGGTCCGGGGGGCGTATTCGTCTTCTCGCCAGCGGGCAAACTGCTCGGACGAATCAGCACCGGAGAACGCACTTCGAATTGTACGTTCGGTGGTGCCGACGGCTCGCAACTCTACATCACCGCCGATACCTATGTGTGTCGAATCCAGACCAAGACCAAAGGGCTTGGTTTCTGATCGGAGAATGCTCCGAGGCTACGGCGCGACTTGTTCGGCGTTTGTTCCGAATTCGACCGCCGTAGCGTTGGGGCGGTTGTCACGGTCCCGGTTGACGGCGTCTTGAGCGCGTTCTTCGCTGGATCGCATCCCGGCGGCGGCGATCAGAATGAAGGCAACGGCAACGAGCCCGCCAAACAGTAGCAGCACTGTTCGGTCAATTCCAAAATCGCTGTTGGATGGGGGTTGCATACATCACCTTTGAGAACATTGACGTTGTCATTCCTTTGCTGGTGGGACGAGCGGGTTCCACATGACACACTGGTGAAGTCGGAAACGCCATCACCAACCCACGAATACAGCATGGGGCGCGCCAAACGTGAGGTGAATTCCGCGAATTTCTCACGTCAGACCAATTCCGCGACGAGGCTGCCGGTTGTGTATTTGCATCGTGTCATAAGATGTTGACCGTACGGTCAGGGGTGTCTCGCTGGCTTAGCAGGATGATAAGAGGGTGAATCGATGTCTGGACAGGTGGCCGAAGTGTTAAAAGGGAGAACGATGTCGCGGTTCAGGTGGTTTGCCGCGACGTGTGTCGGTTTACTGCTGCTGAATTCATCGCCTTCCGCTGCAGAACCACCCAATGTGGTGCTATTCGTTGCTGACGACCTGGGCTGGATGGATCTCGGATGTCAGGGAAGCTCGTTCTACGAGACGCCTCATCTGGACCGTTTGGCCGCACAAGGAATGCGATTTACCAACGCCTACGCTTCCTGCCCTGTTTGTTCTCCCACGCGGGCCAGTTTGCAGACGGGACGCTGGCCTCAGCGGACCGGGGTGACTGACTATATTGGCGCCGCTCAACCAGCGAAGTGGAATCGCCCCACGAAACTGTTGCCCGCGCCGTACAACCCGCAGCTGGAACTTGAGGAAGTCTCGCTGGCCGAGACGCTCAAGACGCATGGTTATGCCACGCTGTTTGCTGGCAAATGGCACCTGGGCAGCGAACCTTTCTGGCCTGAACATCAGGGTTTCGACATCAATCGAGGCGGCATCGATCGCGGCGGTCCCTACGGCGGAAAGAGATACTTTTCTCCGTATGGTAATCCGCGACTGACGGATGGCCCCGAAGGGGAACACATCGCTGATCGACTCGCCCAGGAATGTGCGACCTTCATTGAGCGACATCGTGATCAACCGTTCTTCGTGAACTTCTGCTTCTATGATGTGCATACGCCCCTGATGGCGAAGGAAACCCTCCGCAAGAAGTACGAGGCGAAACGCACGTCCGATGTATCCAAGGCACAAAAGGAGTGGCCCAAAGAAGGAGAACGCCCCGTCCGTCAGGTCCAGGATCATGCCGTCTATGCGGGGATGGTCGAAACAATGGATGGAGCGGTCGGAGCAGTGCTGGCCAAGCTCGATGAACTCAAGCTGACCGACAACACGCTCGTGATCTTCACGAGCGACAATGGTGGACTCTCCACCAGCGAGGGCTGGCCTACCAGCAATCTCCCGTTACGGGGTGGTAAAGGCTGGCTGTACGAAGGGGGCATTCGCGTGCCGTTCATTGTTCGCTGGCCCGGTGTGACGAAACCTCAATCCACGAGCGATCGTGTCGTCGTCAGCCCCGATATCTTTCCCACCGTGCTCGATGCCGCCGGTTTGCCGAAGGTGGATTCGGCACAGGATGGCGTGAGCTTCGAGCCGACACTCAGGGGAGAAGAGCAGCCTCCACGTTCGGCTTCGTTCTGGCACTATCCCCATTACGGTAATCAGGGCGGCTTCCCCGGTGCGGCCGTGCGCGATGGAAACTGGAAGCTGATCGAGCGCTACGAAGACCATTTGCTGGAATTGTACAATCTGCGAGATGATCTCGCGGAGCAGTCCAATCTTGTCGAGGCTCACCCCGATGTGGTCCGCAAGCTCAAGCAGCAACTCGATGACTGGCGAGATGATGTCGGGGCGAAGTATCCGACCGAGCGAACACCGGCAAACTGATTGAGGGAGCCGCTTTAGTTGCTCCAGTAGTTGCGGTCGAGCGTGCGGTAGTTGATGGCTTCACTCAAGTGGGCAACGCCAATCTGGTCCGCATCATCCAGGTCAGCAATCGTGCGGCTGACCCGCAGGATCTTGTCGTGTGCGCGGGCAGAGAGACCCATCTCCTCCATCGCAGACTTCAACAAGTCCTCAGCATCACTATGAAGTTTGCAGTGCTGTCGAATCTGCCGGGGAGACATGGTCCCGTTGAGTGCCCGCGGATCGTCGCGGAAGCGTCGGGTCTGGACTTCGCGGGCCTGCTGCACCTGTTCCCGCATCGTGCTGCTGTTTGTTCCCGGTCGGTCATTGGAAAGCTCCCGGAACGGGACCGAAGGGACCTCAACATGAATATCAATCCGGTCCAGCAGCGGCCCGCTGATTTTTCCGAGATACCGCTCGATCTGCATCGGCGAGCAATTGCACTGCCGTTTGGGATCACCGCGGAAACCGCAGGGGCAGGGATTCATGGCGGCCACCAGCATCAGTCTCGCTGGAAACTTCACGCTTCCCATCGCCCGGGAAATGGTGACAGCATGTTCTTCGAGAGGCTGCCGCATGACCTCCAGCGTGCGTCGATTGAACTCGGGAAGTTCGTCGAGAAACAGCACTCCGTTATGAGCCATGGAAATTTCACCTGGCGTGGGGATGCTGCCGCCCCCCACGAGTCCGGCGTCACTGATGGTGTGATGCGGACTGCGGAACGGCCTTGTCAGCAGCAGCGGCAATCCATCGGGCAGTCGACCGAGCGCACTATAGATGCGGGTGGTTTCCAGGCTCTCCTCGGGTTCAAGGTCCGGCAGGATCGTTCCCAAACGTTGCGCCAAGAGCGTCTTTCCCGTTCCGGGACTGCCCAGCATCAGCAGGTGGTGACGACCCGCAGCGGCCACGGTCACGGCCCGCTTGGCCATTTCCTGCCCTTTGACATCGGAGTAGTCGACCGTATATCCGCCGTACTGCCGTGTCGCATCGGACCAGCTGAACTGCATGGGATCGATTGGCAGCAGGCCTGAGAAGAAGCCAACGGCTTCCGCGAGTGAGGCGACGGGAATGACCTCGACATCTTCCACCACCGCCGCTTCGGCTGCATTCTCCACCGGGACCACAATCCCCTTCAGTCCAGCCTGCTTGAGCTGCAGGCCCATCGACAGCGTACCCTTCACGGGGCGCACAGCTCCATCGAGTGCCAGCTCTCCCACGACGGCGTAGTCGGCGAATTTTTCGGACTGAAGTTGTCCGCTGGCCGCAAGCATCCCCAGCGCCATCGGCAGGTCGAATGAAGGAGCGTCCTTGGGGAAGTCGGCCGGAGAGAGGTTGATCACAATGCGGTCGATGGGCCGGTTGTACCCGCTGTTGACCAGAGCCCGTTCAATACGATGGGTACTCTCGCGAACTGCTGCTTCCGCCAGCCCCACAAGAATTGTCTTGGGCATCGCCGCAGGAGAGATGTCCACTTCCACTTCCACGGCCCGCGCATCAATTCCGAACAGGGAATGCGTCTGTAGTTTCGCCAGCATGCAGCACTTTCCGACAAGACAGCCCGTAGTGGTCAAATGTCAATTGGTCTGCCAGATTCTGTGCAGTTCTTCAACTGGATGCAACCGCCACCGGATCAGTTTTGGAGCGTACAGCCGACAGGAAACTTTTGCATCAATCTGGCAGGCCGCCGATACAGCGTTTGCCAGGCAATTGTGTGACTGACACAATGAGAACCTTCCTCACGAGATCGATTCGCTGTTCCAAGGCTCCTTACTCATGCCGATGTTCGCGCTTCGTGCCTGCCAGGTTGCCGCCGTACTGTTCCTGCTTGTCGCTCCCGGTCTGGCCGATGAGCCCGCATTGTGGGCTTATCTTGACCGACCAGCGTCGCGGATGATGGCGTATACGCCTTCGCAGCTGGATCCGCGAAATTCTGCCAACCACGATCTGCTCACGACGTTCTCGATCGAATCTGATCTGCGCGTGCTTCGTCCACTGTTCGATGGGCTGATTCTGTACGGCTATCACGAAGCCGATACGCCACGCATTATGTATGTGGCCCAGAAGCAAGGTTTCAAGTCTGTGCTGTTGGGGGTCTGGAACCCGCGATCAGCCGATGAAGTCGATGGCGTCGCGACGCTGGCCCGCCAGTACAGTGGAGATATGGCGATTGGAATTCTCGTCGGAAACGAGGGACTGCATTTCGGGCGATACGAAGCTGCAGATGTCGAGTTCGCAGCGGCACGATTGCGATCCCGGTTGGGAACGAACATTCCGCTGAGCACCTCCGAACCGCATGCTCGGTACGAAGATGAGTTCGTGTTGAAGTTCGGCGAGTTTCTCGCTCCGAATATCCATCCGGTGTTTGACAGTCCCAATCTTGCTGCCGTTGATGCTGCGAAATGGACACTCGAGAAAGCCAAGGCTCTGCATGCCCGGACTGGCAAGCGGGTCCTGATCAAGGAGACCGGGTTTCCACATGCCGGTCAGCAGAAGTTTACTCCCGAGTCACAACAGGAGTTCTGGCGAAGCTATCTGGATGCTCCAGAGCAGCCCGGTGTCTTTCATCGCGTGGCATTTGAAGCCTTCGATCTTCCGTGGAAGAGCGAAGCATCCGGGCTGGAAATCGAAAAATCCTGGGGCTGGTTCTCTAGCGACCGCAAGCCGTACCCAGTTTGCGATGTGCTGAAACCGTAGGTGTGCTCAGCGCGCAACTCGCCCGTGGATGTAGACGTCGTTTTCCAGCATGCGGCTTTCAACGGTGCGGAGCGTTGGGAGTTCCGGGACAGTTTCGGCTCCGGTGCCAGCGAAGGGGCTGATGGCCGAGCGACCGCCAATCAGTTTGGGGGCCACGAATAGATGGACCTCGTCGATCAGCCCGGCGTCGCGGAAGCTTCCCAGCACGTGGCTGCCTCCTTCGACCAGCAGATGTGTCAGTTGTCGGGTTCCGAGATGTTGCAGCACGTTGGCGACCACCAGCTGACCAGCGTCGTCGACCGGCACGCGCTGCACTTGAATCCCGAGGTCAAGGAACTCCTGTTCACGGGGCACAGGCAGTTCCGGTGATGTGAACAGCAACACGGGGATGTCCCGTGCAGTCTGAGCCAATTGCCCCGAAAGTGGCAGCCGGCCACGGGCATCAAGCACGATTCGCAGCGGCGTTCGCGGACCGGGAGGACGAGGCGTCA
The DNA here is from genome assembly GCA_020426515.1 of Planctomycetaceae bacterium. Classification (GTDB taxonomy): domain Bacteria; phylum Planctomycetota; class Planctomycetia; order Planctomycetales; family Planctomycetaceae; genus JACKHO01. The sequence continues at coordinate 26,940 of JAGQPW010000074.1, forward strand.
ATTGTGGATCGTCTGCAAGAGCCGTCCCACTGCCGACAAGTATGCCATCCATCCGTCCTCGCAACTCATGCACAAAAGCGCGGGACCGGGCGTTGGAAATCCACTGCGAGTGCCCGGTGTG
>JAGQPW010000075.1:0-4137 GCA_020426515.1 Planctomycetaceae bacterium
AATACGGGAGGCGGCAATGTCACGCTGGCGGCCAATGGCGACACAGTCGACGACGATCTCATCTTACAGGCCAATGTGGAGGCCGTTGGCGGCACCGGGAACATCACGCTGCAGGCGGGTGATTCAATCGACCTGCAAGGACTCAACTCCGTACTCGCCGCTGGAGCGGGAAACATCACGCTGCAGGCGGGGACGAATTTCAACCACGGCAACATCACGACCGGGCTTACAAACGGCACTAATGCGGGCTCCATTCGGATGGTGGGTGGGACGACAATTGGCAGCGGTGCGGGTCTTGTGACTCTCGAAGCTCCGGGGGACATTGCCCTCAGCATCGTCACCGCCGATGTTGATTCCGCGGACGCTATTGGCAACCTTGTCATCACCGCAGACTTTGATGGAGTGGAGACAGGCCTGAGCAATTCGATGGGGGCCATCTCCGACAACCTGACAGGAGATGCCGCCAATCTGATCGGTATTGATGCCACGTTGAGCGCTGCGACGGGAATTGGTCACACCGATGACCTGCAGACAGCTCTCGTTACCGTCACTGCGACGAACACGACTTCGGGAAAGATCCAGCTCAATGAGGTCGGCGGAGCTCTGAGTCTGACCCAGGTCACCAACGAAGACGCTGACATCGTGATCTCAACGGTTGACGGCGACCTGACTGCGGCTGGAGCGATCACGGTTGTCACCGGGTCTGGCGACATCCGACTTTCTGCCAACGATTTTGATGATTCTGGCAACGGAACCCTGACCATCCAGGCGGCAGTCACCACTCCCGATGGAGCGATTGAACTCACCTCGGCAGCTCATGATGTCAAGCTGGATGCCGCTGCCGCAGTCGGTACCACAACAGGCAAGGTAACGGTCACTGCGGCAAGCGGTCCCGACGACGGAAAAATCGTGATGGCCGATGGAGCGACAATCTCTGGCGACCTCGTTGAGCTGACCGCTCAAGGCGACATCACGCTGGGCAGTGTTTCCGCCACTTCGTCGAGCGACACAGCCGTTGTAATTTCCGCTCAAAATGGCGGAGGAATCATTGATGCCGATAACTCAACCGGCCCGGACATCACCGCCACGAATGGACGGCTGGTGATCACGGCCGACAACGGCATCGGCGATGCAGACGCCCTGGAAATCAGTGTGAAGTCACTCGACCTGCAGGTGCTCCAGCCCTTGAGCAGCGGCAAGGTTCAAATCACCGCTGACCAGAGTCTGGACGTCGTCCAGGCTGTGCAGTCCGGAACCGGACTGATGGACCTCACAGTCAACGGGACGCTGACAATCCTGACAACGGCATCAGCGACACCCAACGTGTCGACCACGTCCGGCGCACTCAACCTTACGGCGACGGGGGTGAATGGGCGAATTGTCGTCAACGGAGATGTCGCAACGACCACTGGTCCAATCGACCTGAATGCTGCACAGGACGTGGATGTTTCAGGGACGGTCACTTCAACGGGTGGTGCGATCAATATCGAATCCGGAACGGGCACCGATGTTTCGGGAACCGTCTCGACCGGGACTGGCAAGGTGGACATTTCCACCACAACGAGTTTCGTTCTGCAGGATGGTGGCAAGATTTCGACAACCGGGGCCGCTGGGATCATCACAATCGGCGCGGGAACGACGGCCACAGTCGATGGCAACATCCAGAGTGGCGATGCAGCGATCAACGTCACATCGCAAGATCAACTGTCGCTCGGTTCGACGGGCAGCATCTCAACTGCAGCCGGGGCTATTCATCTCCAATCGGCCATCGACACGGTGGCCCTTGATGCCTCGGTCACGTCAACGGATGGCCTCATCGACATTCAGGCAGGACAAGACATCACACTGGGGGCGATGGATGTCATTCACTCCGACAACGACGCCGTCACGCTGGACGCCAACAATGACATTCTCATCAATGGAGAGGTGAGCAGCATTGGCGCGAAGGTGACGCTCCTCGCGATGGAAGACATTGAGGTCACCTCGACCGGAGTCGTGGAAACGGACTCGGGTGAGATTTCTCTGGAAACCACCAACGGGGATATTGCGGTTGATGGGCGAGTGGAAACTCAGTCCGACAAGATTGATATCAATGCCGGGCAGGATGTCACGCAGGCCAGTACGGGCAGCGTGCTGTCCGACTCTGGGGAAGTGGTGATCACTGCAGGCCGCGATGTCAAACTGTCAGGGACGAACGAAACGACCTCCGGCCCGATGGACATCACAGCGGCAAACGACCTCACGCTGACCAGTACCGGTAAAATTGCTACGGACAGTGCAACAATTGACCTGACTGCGACCACGGGCACAATTGAATTGCAGCAAAGTGTCTCGTCAACTTCTGCGGCCATTACACTCGATGCCGGGACCGATGTCGTCATGACATCGAATGGCAGTGTGGGGACCTCCGCTCAGATTGATGTCGATGCAGGAAATGACATCACGATGAGCGATGGCGCCACGATCATTTCCAGCGGCAAAGAAGTCATCCTGACGGCTGTTGGTGACATCACCGTTGGACGAATCAGCGGGACACCACAGGTCTCCATCACGAGTACCTCAGGGGCGATTATTGACGGTGGCGACACGGGGGGGGCAGACCTCACCGCCGCACAACTGCTGCTGCGAGCCGCCACCGGAATTGGCTCAACCAACGCACTGGAGACGAACACCGTCCTCATTGCCGCCAGCAATTCAACCAGCGGCAGCATTCAAGTCAGTAACAACACCGGTCTTAACGACACCCTCGTCATCGGTGAAGTTCCAATTCCCGAAGGGGGCACGCTGAAGGGGATCACCAACAATGGGACCGGGACCGGCGGCATCAGTGTCACCAATGCCGGTGCTTTGACAGTCAACTCACGAATCACTGACCTCAATAGCGGCGGGATCACACTGGTGACCACCGGTGTGGATAATGATCTGACGATCAACGCCGCCGTACAGGCATCGAACGATCAGTTTTCCGGTGGAGAGGTTCAACTGACCACGACCGGCGATCTGGTGATCGTCGATACGGGCGAAGTCGACGATGTCCGCGGGAGAACGGTAACAGGCAATGCGACAGGAAATGTCGTCTTCGACGAGACCAGTGGGGTTAAGATCCGCAGCTCAACGGGGGCGGTGGTTTCTCCCACTCCGTTGCTGTTGAATGTGGTGACCCCTCAAGTCAGCGGTGAAGGTGTTGCCACCGTGACATTCGATTTCGGACATGTCGGCGCGGAGAACTTTTACGTCATCGTATTGTGGGACCCGGCGTTCTTTGACCGGACGGGGCTGTCTCCCGCCATTCTGGACGGGCAACCGATTTTTGGAATCTTCAACAGCAACGGCATTCCTCCGGCCACCACCGCCGATTTCCCACCCGAGTTCCTGGCGGCTTTCCAGACTCTAGTGGCCCGTGCGAATGCGGTGGGTCCGGTTCCCCCTGGAGCAGTAATTGACGGCTACGACCAGTTCGCACTGGCCAAGATGTTCATGGAAGAGTTTGCCGGACAAGGAAGTTTCAGCACAACCCACACCTATCTGGCTAATCCGAGCAAGTCGGTGCCATACAATCCTGCTGAGGAAATCCCGATTACCGTGCTGCTGCTGGACGATGGCAATATTACGCTGACATCTGGCGGAACTGACCTCGGGCAAGCCGATGAAACCTCACTGGCCGAAGTGCCCGGTAGTGGCCTGCAGGGTGCGAGCTTCGTTTTCGATCTGTCAATCGAAGTGCCGCAGCTGGAGGCTCCACGCTCATCCACCGTGGAATCGGCCACAATCACAACGACGACACTCGTGGAGCGGCAGGACACCGAGGAAACTCAGGCCCTGATCGATTCAGACTCTTACTCAGAACAGCGGACTGTCATTCTGGAGAAGATTGCTCCGGACGGAAGTCCCGCCCGCCTGCCAAATGGGGAGTTGTTGCGGCGCGAGTACTTTGGCAGCGAAGGTCAGGATCTGCTGGATGATTTGCCAGACCTGTTTGATCGCCTGAAGGAAGGTCACTGGCGAATCTATCTGAAGCAGGGAGCGGACGCTCAGCCGCAGTTGCTTCGCGACATTGAGTTGCGAGACGGGAAGCCTGCTGGCGATGACGCCGGCACGCAAGACCGCCCGCCAACCTCGGAGACGGAAGCGGCTCCA
>JAGQPW010000075.1:4237-26578 GCA_020426515.1 Planctomycetaceae bacterium
CGGAAGAAGAGCAGGCCATGCTCGATGATTCGGACGACGCAGCAACTGTGGATCTCGATGTCGATGAGTTGAAGATTCCGGAATTTCCTCTCGAGTCAGAGTCGTTTGCGGTAGCTGGCCTCGAGGATCGCCGCGTGGTGAACCTGCAGAAATAATTCCCCTGTCCGGAGGAACTGACGAGTGAATATCTCGGCAACGGGCATGTCGGTGTGTTGCGGATTCCTGGAAGAACGCAATTGATTGGTCGTTGCGAGTAGCGGGGGATTGCTCCCGCCGGTCGCAATCGCCAAGATAGTGGACGTTTCCGTAATTCCATCGACATGGACCGTCTGAATGTCCTGCTACCTGTTCCTGCGTGATCTCGACCGGCGCTGGATCTTCCTGCTGATGGCGCTGGCGGTTGGGATTCCCATCCTGCTGAATCTCGACTTCCCCGAAACACCCGGCCCCATGGCTCAGGCGGTGTTTGATGAGATTGAAAATCTGGAAGAAGGGGACAAAGTGCTGATGGCGTGGGACTACGATCCCTCGACCGAAGGTGAGCTGGGGCCGATGGCCATGTCGCTCGCCCGGCACTGCTGTGAGAAGAAGCTGAAATTGTACTTCCTCACGCTGCTGCCCGTGGGGCCGCAGATGATCGACAAGTCCATTCAGGACGTCATCAAGGCCGACTTCCCCGACATGGTCTATGGGCAGGACTACGTGAACCTCGGCTACAAATCGGGATACGAGGGGGTCATCAAGGTCATCGTGACCGATCTTCGCGGTCTGTATACCACCGATGCCGGGGGAACCAATATCGATCAGATTCCCATGTGTCGCGGCGTCGACAACATCCAGCAGATGAAGCTGATTGTGAATATCAGCGGGGCCTATCCCGGCTCGAAAGAGTGGGTGCAATACGCCGTGACTCCGTATCAGGGAAAAATACGCATGGTGGCGGGTTGCACCGGAGTGCAGGCCACGCTGCTGTATCCCTATGTTCCAGAACAGCTCAACGGCTTGCTGGGAGCCATCAAAGGTGCGGCAGAATACGAGGCGCTGGTGGTGCAGCACTATCTGGGGGATGATCCTCCGGCCAAGTACGAGACTGCCCGCAAACGGATGGGACCGCAACACATTGCTCACCTGTTGATGGTGGGGTTGATCATTGCCGGAAATGTCATCTTCTTCATGCAACGCCGCATGGAGCGGGACCGGGTCGCCTAAGGCAGAGAAGAGTACGTCCGCAGTATGTTCGATGTTTTGGCCATGCTTGTGCTGTTGGGAGTCGGAGTTCGACTGTCCGCATTCTTTAGCGGTGCAGAGACCGGCTTTTATCGTTTGAGTCTGCCTCGACTGGGAATTGATGCCCGAGCCGGTGATCGCCCCGCCATGAGGCTGTTGTGGTTCACGCAACACCCCGCCCTGTTTGTTGCCACGTGTCTGGTGGGTAACAACATTGCCAATTACCTCACCACAGGGGCCGTGAGTTGGGCGGTCGTGCTGATGCTCGGACATTCCAGCGAAGTAAGCGAGGTGGTGGCGACACTACTGTTCGCCCCCTTTCTGTTTCTGGCGGGTGAAGTTGTCCCCAAGAGCCTGTATTACCAGATTCCGTACAGCCGCCTTCGAAAGGACATCGGACCGTTCACCTGGGTTTACAGGGTTTGCGTTCCGGTGACGTGGCCCCTGGTGCAAATTACGCGACAGCTGGAACGCTGGACCGGACAAGGAAACCAGCCGGTCGAGATTGTGCTGGGACGCAATCGACTCGTGCAGTTGATGCATCACGGCAAGCAGGAAGGGGTGCTGACGGACATTCAGAGTCGTCTGGCCAATGGACTTCTGCAACTCGCCCCGCAGCCTGCCGTAGCATCGCTGATGCCTGCGGCCCGCGTGTTTGGAACCAGCGAAACCGCAACTCGCGATGACATTATGAAAGTGGCCCGGTCCTACGGAGTCTCGGTCGTTGCCATTCACAGCAAGCAGTCCGAGGACTGGTACGGCTATGTGCGTGTCCGGGACGTCATCGCCTCTCCGGGCAAGCCCCTCATCCGTAAGATGCCGCAAATCTCCGTCAAGGCAAGCAAGCTTGAAGCACTCAATCTGCTGCGGCTGGCCCAGGCTCCTTTTGGAGTCATTATTGACGAGGGAGAATCGCTGGGATTGATCTCTCGACAAGGACTGGTGGAACAGCTGTTCCGCCCCGAGCCAACTGCTACTGCCCGCCTGAGCGTGTGAAACGAACGTCCGGCGCAACAGCCTCTCTGAACTTGGATCACAGGAACGTATTGATGTTACGAACAGCAATGCTACTGACCGCCATCTGTTGGTCGACACTGGTGTTCGCCCAGGGGAACGTGGGCTCAGAGTACGTGTACAAGCAGGTCGGCGAACGGCCCCTGCACCTGTATGTGGTCCACCCGGCTCAGAAGGGGGTGGATCGACCAGCCATCGTCCTGTTCCATGGTGGAGGCTGGACCGGTGGCAAGCCAATCCAGTTCAACGACTTCGCAAAACTGCTCGCGGAACGTGGCATGGTGGCGATCCAAGTCGAGTATCGACTGCTGGATCGACAGACCAAAGACCCGCCGGTCATCTGCATTCAGGATGCCAAATCCGCCATGCGATTCGTGCGCAGCCACGCCAAAGGCTGGGGAATTGATCCCAACCGCATCGCTGCGGGCGGTGGCTCAGCCGGGGGACATCTTGCTGCGTTCGTAGGAATGGTCGATGGGCATGACGATCCCGACGACGACCTGACCATCTCCTGCCGGGCCCAGGCACTGGTGCTGTTCAATCCGGTCTACGACAACGGGCCTGAAGGAGGCTGGGGAACAGCCCGGGTTGGCAAACGCTTTCCGGAATTCTCACCTGCCCATAACATCACTGCCGATGATCCGCCTGCGATTGTGTTTCTTGGCACGAAGGACAGCCTCATCAATGTCGCGGTGGCCAAACGGTTTCAGGAGGCGATGCAGAAGGCCGGTGTTCGCAGCGAGCTGAAACTCTACGAGGGACAGCCACACGGCTTTTTCAACAAGGAACCCTACAAGTCGCAGACGATCGGCGCAGCAATGGAGTTTCTGGAATCGCTGGGCTGGCTGGCGAAGAGTTGACGAACAGCCAACTCAGGCAACGCGGCGGCGACGGCACCGGGCAATGGCCTGTCGCAACGTCCAGCATTTCTTCTGTGTTTCCGGATACTTGCGGAACCAGGCTCGGACGACGCGCGCGACCTGAAAGTGATTGAAGTTCTGAGGCAGAGCGAGGCTGTCTGCTGCCGTTGAGACTTGCTGCAGCAGCTCGAGAGCCTGTGATTTCTGCTGAGCATCGGTCGGTGCGGTGATCACCTGTTGAATCGCTCCTCGGACCACGATCAGCCAGTGCTCGCTGCCGTTTTTTTCCTGGGCATCCCCGACACTGGTCGGCAATACAAACGTTGATTCGGCCATCCAGTCGTGAAACTTTCGCAGGTGTCCGTCCAGTCGTTCCAGAGACTGGGCCACATCGCGCAGGCGGGTCGCCTTTTCGAAGCGGAGTTCGCGACTGGCTGCCCGCATCTGTTCGTGGACGTCTTCGAGCACCGAGTTTGGTCGACCATCAAGAAACTGACGGGCCGCACGTAACGATTTGTTGTATTCCTTCTGTGAACAGCATCCGATGCAGGGAGCGAGACAGCTCTGCGTTTCCGCCCTCAGGCAACCATTCGCAGCCGCATTCGGGAACAGATCGGTCTGGTCAGAAAAGTGCATCTGCGTACTGGTGGGACAATCACGCAATCGAAAATGCAGATTTAATTCCTTCACGGCGGCAATAGTTCGCCGGTTCATCGGAATGGGCCCCCACATTCCAAGCGATTTGGCAGGCGGTTCCTTCTCAAGTCGAAACCAGGCGGCCTCGTTGGCGACCAGCACAACGTAGGCTTCCCGCATTCGCCAGGGATGCCCCTCAACATTGTAATCGGGACGAAAGCGGCGAATCAGTTCCAGTTCCCGCACCCGCGCAATGATGGGATGAACCGTTTCCTGCCACAGCAACTGGCCCGACTGCCCCGCAATCCGGACTTCTTTACCTCGTCGTGACGCTGACGAGAAGTAGGTCAGCAACCGATGTCGCAGGTTGCGTGACATCCCCACGTAGACCAGTACGCCAGACCGATTGACAAAGCCGTAAACACCAGGGCGATTCGGGCACCGCCCTCGAACACGCAGTCGCCGGTCCCGGCGGGTTCCCACCAATGACATGCTCGAAACGGAGCCGCAACCGTTAGGGAACGAGGTCTCCCCGAACGGCTCGCGTAATGGAGCCTCATCATCACGAAAGAGAGATGTTTTTTTCCTGGACACGCTCCCCTCCGTGGGGTCGACTCGTCATGCAGTCAGCGAGCACTACTGACCGATTACTCCCGTCTCCGGACTGGAGGCGGTTGCGTAGAGTTTCTTAGGAATGCGTCCCGCACGCGAGGCCAATCGTCCAGCCTGACACGCCAGCTTCATGGCCTGAGCCATCTGCAGGGGATCTCTGGCCGAGGCAATGCCCGTATTGAGCAGCACTCCGTCGCACCCCAGTTCCATGGCGATGGCCACATCGCTGGCAGTTCCCACACCCGCATCAATAATGACCGGATAGTTCGGGTCCTGTTCCTTGAGGTATTCCAGACAGATGCGAATGTTGTTCGGGTTCAGCACACCCTGCCCACTGCCAATCGGGCTGCCTGCGGGCATCACCGAGGTGGCTCCGGCTTCCTGCAGTCGACGGGCCGTCATCGGATCGTCGGTCGAGTAGCAAAGCACTTGAAACCCGTCCTTCACCAGTTGTTCGGTCGCATGCAGAGTGGCGACAGGGTCGGGGAGCAGTGTCTTCTTGTCGCCCAGCACCTCCAGTTTCACCCAGTCGGCACCGGGATTCTCCAGCCCCAGCAGAATTTCTCGTCCCAACCGGGCCACCCGCAATGCATCGTCAGCAGTAAAACAGCCAGCGGTGTTCGGAAGAATTGTGTACTTGCTCAAATCAATGAAGTCGAGAATGTTGCGGCCCGCCGAATCGACGAGTCGTTCGCGACGTACCGCAACGGTGATGACTTCTGCCCCACTCGCCTCCAGGCACTCCTGCATTTGCTCGAAAGTGGCATATTTTCCGGTCCCGACGATCAATCGAGACGTCAATGCGTGGGTTCCCAGTTGCAGGGGGGAATCGAACTCGCTCATCGATGCTTCCAATGCCGTGAAATTCAGGTGCTCTTGTTTACACCATACTGTAGGTCTGTTCGTTCCGGAATTCGAGCAACGTGTCCAGTCGCAAGAATTGAAACGAGAATGCGGCCACATCAATCGATACGCTTGCATCTTGCGGACAGGTTGCCAGACTGCTGAGACAGTCCCCATGGACAGTTCGAACGACTCGCCGAAACACCCATTGCCCCGATCCAAATATGCGCCCGATTCGTAAGCTGCTCGTCGCCAACCGCAGTGAAATCGCGATTCGTGTCTTTCGAAGTGCCACCGAACTCGGCATCCGCACCGTGGCGATTTACGCCCACGAAGACCGCTACGCGTTGCACCGCTTCAAGGCCGACGAGGCCTACTGCGTGGGGACCGAAGGCGAGCCCATTCGGTCCTACCTGGATATTCCGAGCATCATTGCCGTCGCCAAGGAGAACGGTGTCGATGCTATTCACCCCGGCTACGGATTTCTTTCCGAGAATCCGCATCTGGCGCGGGCCTGTGCTGCTGCCGGAATCAAGTTCGTCGGCCCCACGGCGGAAATTCTCGAACAACTCGGTGACAAGACCTCTGCCCGGCGGATTGCTCATGCCGCGCAGGTGCCAGTTTCGAGCGGAAGCGACAAACCGCTGGTCAGTGCCGATGAGGCTGTGACAGAAGCCGAACGACTCGGTTATCCCGTCATCATCAAGGCCGCGCATGGGGGCGGCGGACGCGGGATGCGCGTTGTCCGCGACCCGAAGCACCTGCGCGACGCCTTCGAAGCAGCGGCCCGTGAATCGCTCACCGCGTTCGGCAGTGCGGAAGTGTTTCTGGAGAAGTACATCGAGCGAGCCAAACACATTGAAGTGCAGTTGCTGGGGGATGAGCACGGCAATCTGGTTCACCTGTTCGAACGTGACTGCTCCATTCAGCGCCGGCATCAAAAAGTGGTGGAAATCGCGCCGTCTTTCAATCTGGATCCGACGGTACGCGACGCCGTCTGCGAAGCGGCGGTGAAGATTGGTCAACAGGTTGGCTACCGCAATGCCGGGACGGTCGAGTTTCTCGTCGATATCGACACCAATCAGTTCTACTTCATCGAAGTCAATCCCCGCATTCAGGTCGAACACACGGTGACAGAAGAGGTCACCGGAATCGACATCGTTCGCGCCCAGATTCTCGTGGCCGGGGGAACGCGGCTGGATGACGATGAAATTGGCATCACCAATCAGGCAAGCGTCCGAACCAACGGCTTCGCGATTCAAAGTCGCGTCACAACCGAAGATCCTGCGAACAACTTCACGCCGGACTACGGCCGCGTGGGACACTACCGCTCTGCCGGGGGCATGGGCATTCGACTTGACGGGGGAACTGCATTCTCCGGGGCGTTTGTGCAGCCATACTACGATTCGCTGCTGGTGAAGGTCACCGCCCGTGGACGCCGCTTTGTGGATGCAGCCCGTAAGATGGACCGCTGTCTCCGCGAGTTCCGTATTCGCGGTGTGAAGACCAACATTCCGTTCCTGATGAACCTGATCAATCACCCGGACTTCCTGGCCGGGAAATGTACGACCACGTTCATTGACCGGACGCCCGATCTGTTTTCTCTGCCGCGTCGCCGCGACCGCGCAACGCGACTGCTCCGATTCCTGGGCGAGACGATCATCAACGGCAATCCCCTGGTCAAGGATCGCCCGGTTGCGTTGCGTCGCACTCCCGCCGTTCTGCCAAAATACGACCCAACCAGCCCGCGTCCCAAGGGAACACGTGATCTCCTGAAGGAACTGGGGCCAGAGAAGTTTGCCGCCTGGTTGCGTGACGAAAAACGCCTGATGATCACGGACACCACGTTCCGCGATGCCCACCAGTCGTTGCATGCAACCCGTTTCCGCACGCATGACCTGCTCAATGTGGCCGAGGCGTATTCCTACCTCCTGCCGCAGCTGTTCTCGCTGGAGATGTGGGGCGGGGCCACATTCGACACGTCGATGCGATTCCTCAAGGAATGCCCCTGGGAACGCCTCGAACGGATGCGAGAAGCCTGCCCGAACATTCTGTTCCAGATGCTGCTGCGTGCTTCAAGTGCTGTCGGCTACACGAACTATCCCGACAATGTCGTCAAAGAATTCTGCAAGGAAGCCGCCGCTGCCGGAGTTGATGTCTTCCGCATTTTCGATGCCCTGAACTGGACCGAGAACATGCAGGTCGCGATGGACGCCGTCCGCGATGCCGGGGCGATCTGCGAAGCGGCCATCTGCTACTCCGGCGACTTGCTCAACCCGGGACGGACCAAGTACGACCTGAAGTATTACGTCAATCTGGCCAAGGACCTGGAGAAGCGTGGAGCCCACATTCTGGCCGTGAAGGACATGGCCGGACTGTGTAAGCCGGAAGCAGCCGCCAAGCTGATTTCGACGCTGAAGCAGGAAGTTGGCATTCCGATTCACCTGCATACGCACGACACCGCTGGTATTCAGGCCGCCACACTGCTGCGGGCGAGCGATGTTGGCGTGGACGTCGTCGACACGGCCATGGCCCCGATGTCGGGTGGAACGTCGCAGGTAAATCTCAACACACTCAGCGAAGCGTTGCGGTTCCAATCCCGCGACACGGAACTCAGCACCAACACTCTCGACGAAGTGGCCGAATACTGGCGGCAAGTGCGTGAGTTTTACGTGCCATTCGAAAGTCCGGTACTTCCCGGAACGGCGGACTTGTACAACCACGAAATGCCTGGAGGACAGTACACCAATCTGTTCGAACAGGCCCGAGCCCTGGGCCTGTCGGACCAGTGGCAGGATGTCTGCCATGCCTATGCCGATGCGAACCGCATGGTGGGCGACATCGTCAAAGTGACGCCCACCTCCAAAGCCATTGGCGATCTCGCGCTGTTCATGGTCGCGAACAACGTGACCAGCGAAGACATCCTCAAAGCAGACCGCAACCTGTCATTCCCCGAGTCGGTCAAGGACTTGCTCAGCGGAGCGATGGGACAGAACCCTGGTGGATTTCCGGAAGCGGTTCAAAAGATCATCCTGGGCGACCGCGAGCCCTTCAAGGGCCGCCCTGGCGACACACTGCACCCTGCCGACTTCACCGCCGAAGAACACAAACTGACCAAGTCGTTTGGCCGCCCCGCGACCAAACGAGAAGTCCTGTCGTCACTGCAATACCCCAAGGTGTACGAGGATTTCGTGCAGCATCGCAAGGACTATGGCGACACCAGCGTGCTTCCAACTCCCAGTTTCTTCTTTGGAATGCAGCCCGGTGAAGAAATTTCGGTCGATATCGAACAGGGGAAAACGCTGTTCATCAAGTTCCTGGCAACCGGAACACCACATCCCGATGGTCGACGTACCGCGTTCTTCGAACTCAATGGTCAGCCTCGCGATGTGACCATCGAAGACCATTCCCTGGAATCAACGACCGTGAAAGCCGTCAAAGCCGACCCGACGAATCCCTCGCATCTGGCTGCCAGTATGCCGGGGATGGTCGTGACCGTGGCCGTGCAACCGGGCGACCCTGTCAGCCAGGGACAGAAGCTGCTGGTCATCGAAGCCATGAAAATGCAGACCACCATCACCGCCGATCGCGAAGGCTACATCGGTCAGTTGATGGTGAAAGCCGGCATGAGCGTTGAAGCCGGTGATCTGCTCTTGACCATCGATGCATCCAACGATGAAGCGTGATCACTGACTCGGGGGAGCGTTCTTGCGGCGATGGCTGCGAATGTTCAGGCCCAGGTTCGTCTCTCAGAAGTCGTACCACAGGCCCCAGCCCCACTGCGTTTCGTGCTCATAGTAAAACGACTGGTGCGGCGTGCCTCCATCGTAGAAGTACACGCCGGTCCGCAGGACGCCATCTCCCAGAGCATCGCCCCGCCAGGCCCAGCCGGCCTGAGCCGCGATGTTGCCACCAAAATTCAGCTCCTCGCGCAGATGTACATTCATGGACATGAACGGAGCACCGAAATTTCCGGTGGGGTCTGCCGGTCCATAATCGAACCCAAACTGGATCTCCCAAGGTTCGGAGTACTCGGTTTGAGTGCCCCAGCCCACTTCGGAATACAAACGGAGTTCCGGAACGGGATAGTACGAATACCCCAGAACCAGGGCATCGCGAAAGAAATTCAACCGGACATAACCGGGGTTACGTGCCAGAAACTCATCCCCGGTGTGAGCGCTGATGTGGTAGAAGCCAAATTTGAAACGGTGCGGCCCTTCGGCGTAAGTGCCGAGAATGTCGTAGCGAAAGTCAGTCGCCAGCACATCAAGGCCATGATCCCAGTCCTGCCGGAGTTTCGCGCCCCCCAGGATATCGAGCTGGAAGCCTTCATCGTCGTTTAAGGGGCCGTACTTGATCAGCCCCACCCGTCCACCGATGCTGGAATCCTGAAACGTCCCCATGTCCGTCCGGACAATTTGCGTTCCCAGCCGTGGTTCCTGTGCACTGCTCCAGTAGGTGTGGTAAAGAACGCCTTGCGGGCGCACATGCCACAACCACGGAGTCTGAGCCGCGCGAAACGTGTTGAATTCGCTCCCCACGAGCGGGCCGACCGGTGAGGTCAGCGGCATCGGGGCATATGCCGCCATGGGAGAGGTTTGCGCGCTCACCTCGTCGATTGGCCAGAAGGCCACAGCCGCCAGCGACCACAGGAAAATACGGTACCAATTCATCACAGGCCTCAATCATCCATGACTGAGATGGGAGCTGCTTCAAAGCCAGTCAGAGTGTCAGCGCGAACACCTCGCCTGGAGCGAATTCATCCGATCAAGCGACCGCCTTTCAGGGAAATCTGTTGTGGCGATCCATCTTTGTCCGGATCACGCCTGGACAGTGTACACATTCCGCGAGACGTGCCGCCATCTCTTCCTGAGGGTCGAGCGTGAGCTCACCGGCCACGAATCAAGGCACCCGGTGACTCGCTTTGCGGCCAATGATGCCGTCAGAGACCTTCAATTATGCAGTGAACATCGCCACCACACTGGGAGTGCCCTGCCCGCACCGAGACCACAAACACCGTCAGTATGATTCCCTGTTGCGGCAAATTCTGCCGTTGCGATCGACTTGTCTGCCGCCAGACATACTCCTGAAGCAGTCAGGAAAAGCAAAGTGGGCAATAAGCGAGAAGACTGATTTCGGCCGCTGGCGGTGTCCATCCCGATGACCGCAAACAACCAGGCCCCCAAAGTGCGGGCAGCCCCAGACACTTTCGCAGGCCGTAATTGTCCAGCCGTTCTCTCCAGGTGCGGCCAGAGAAGGTGATCGAGAATCAATAAGATTCTCGATCACCGATACGGTACTGGACCGGCTGTCGACTACTGCGCGGTCCCTTGTTGAGCTGCGCCCTCCGGTTCAGCTGCATCATCTGGCTTCTTCAGTCTTACGAGCAACCATTGCTCGGTCTGATCCTTCCCCAGGTGCATCAGGCAGGGAGCTTCGTCCTTCGTCAGGTTATACAGACCGGTTTCGATGACCGCTGTGTTCTCACCCACGGTAAAGGCGGCTCGCTGTGTCGACTTGTCGACCGAACCTTTCACGACCTGATTCTGATCCAAAGCGGTATCGGTGTAGTTTCCGCGCAGGATGCCCTCTTTGTTCACCGCCAGCTGAATGGTAATGTCCGACGAGGTCTGGTCCGGCTTGCAGAAGGCGAACACTCCCAGCGGCAGCCAGTCTCCATCGGCGGGCGCATCTGCAGTGGATCCGGCACTGGCAAGGTCCGCAGCCTGATCGTAGTACTGCTCTGATGTGCCAACGTCATTGCCATTCACGTACACGCTGTTGTCTTCGTAGGTCACATTGGTGCCGTAGTCGTAGTAGACCGGGACAGCCTCACTGTATCCGCAATAAGCGGCTGCAGTTCCCCAGGTGCATGCCCTCCAGATGGTGCTTGATGCCCATCCGGCAGCAAACCAGGCGCCTGGATACTGTGCATACCAGCCGGAGCCATAGACGCCCCAATGGTTGTAGTTGGTTCGAACTGCGGCCGCAGATGTGTACCGGCCCGAAGGTGTGACACGAGCGAACCCTGCGGCCGCTCCGCCATACGGTCCACGGACACCACCGGCAACTGCCGCGCCTCCATTGGGCCCTACGGCAACGCCGCGTGCCGCCGCCCCGCCATTGGGACCGCGGACTCCGCCGACGGCTGCGGCCCCTCCGTTGGGGCCAACGCCAACTGCTCGACCGGCTGATGCACCGTTGGCACCTCGAACGCCTCCAGCGGCTCCAACACCTCCATCAGGCCCCACGCCGACAGCTCGACCGGCCGCTGCGCCGTTCGCTCCCTGAACTCCCCTGGCGGCTCCAACACCTCCATTGGCCCCCACGCCAACAGCCCGACCATAGGTATTACCTTGGGGACCTGTGATTGCGGCTCCAGCGGCCTGTCCTCCGTTGGGACCAGTGGCTGTGCCGCGATTGACGTCAAAATTGTCTCCCGAGAAGGAATACTTTGGGTTGTTGCCCAGTCCCTGCATGCCGCCGTCTGAAGGCAAGCCGAGAAAACTATTGAGTTCATTGCGGCTGGGAGCGGCTGCGCGATTGCCATTCAATCCACCATTCTGGCCGAAACCTCCCCCACCGAGGTTCGATCGCGACGCACCTGGTGCATTGCTTCCTCCAAGATGATTGCCGCCCAGACCTGCTGGTGCATGGCCGGCACCGACCCCTTCGCCGCCGGGCCGTCCGGAAATCCCGGCCCCGAACCCACCTTGGATTCCCTTGGAAGCCCCCCCGCCGAAACTTCCCGGACTTCGTCCTGGTGCGCCGCTAAAGCCACTCCCCCCAAAATTCCGACTACCGCCGCCGCCACCGAACCCGCTTGATCCCAAATTTCGGCTGCCGCCACTAAAGCCGCCACCCCCACCGCCAAGACTTCGACCGCCGCCACCACCAAACCCTCCGCCTCCGCCTCCACCGAGACTTCGACCTCCTCCTCCGCCGCCACCAAAGCTACGACCAGCCCCGCCTCCAAATCCACCACCGCCGCCGCCACGGCCACCGCCACCGAAGCCTCGGCCCCAGCAATCGACGGAAGGGATCAACAGCGAGCAAATACAAAGCGAAGAGAACAGGAATTGACGACTCATGGTCGAGTCTCCGGATTGAGGTGTATTCGAATATTCGTGGCGAACGCCTGGTTGAATGAACTACTTGTTTGGGAGTCGCTTGATAACGACTTCATTGGTGTCGGGCAGCGGCATGTCCCCCAGAGAACGCTGTCCGGACTGCCAAACGTAGGCGTTGTCATCCAGTCGACGCAGCACGTTAATCGCTGCTGTTGGAACGCCTGTTCCCGTGATTCCATGAACTTCCGCCTGCCAACCGTTCTCAGTAGGAATCCACAGGCCGATGGCGTGTCCTCCATCGGAGCTGAAGTCCCACGATTGCACCTGCTCTTCCAGGGGATTCCAGCCGATCATCTGCACGCCCGTGCTTTTTGAACCGTCGAGCTTGGTGATTGTGTACTTCCTCTGCAGAAAATGATTGTCCACCACCCAGCTGCAAACGGACTCCATCTGGATTCCATGCTCTTCGGAGGTCCAGGTTCCCACCAGCCATTCCAGATCAGCCGCGCTGCGTTCTGCGGGTGGCGTTTCGATCCAGGTGTCTCGAACTGATGCCATCATCCACTTGCCGTCCACTTTGACATGCACGGCGGTATATGTACTGATCCCGGCATTACCAGCAGGAGCCGGTGCGACTACGGCACTGCCATCCTCAATGGCGGTCACGGGACTCAGCAAACGCAACTGTTCAATGGCCATCTGCAATTTGGCCTCGGGATTGATCTCGAAGATGGCGGCATATCCTTGTGCGATTTCCTCTCGCCCCACAAATCGTTGCCCGGAGTCGCTGATAAACTCACCATCTTCAGTCCAGAACGCGGCGACAGCTTTTGCATCGTGCTGATTGAACGCCTTCACAAAAGCCTGCGATTGTGCGCGGATCGCAGCCAGATCGGGATTGCTTTCCTGTGGTTGTTGATCTGCCCCAGGCTTTGCATCCTGCGAATAGGCAACAACATTCATGGCGGCAAGCAACATCAACGTCCCGGCGAGCCTGTTCAACGTGTCTCTCATGGTGATTTCCTGGTTCGAAAAGATGACGTCGACGACTCACCAGTCTTGTCCGCCCAATGCGAGAACTGGAGAATCGCCGGAACGCATTGCCGCAGTGCAAAGTAATGATTGTTTCGCAAACAGAGGAGCAACTGTTGTGCCTGACTCAGGAAATCACAGTGCTCGATAACAACACCTTCATTTCGCGTGTGTTTGCCTGCCCTAAAGCCAGCGAGCACATAAAGCGAGCGAATTCGTCAGGCTCGCAATGGGACGCCGGGACAAATTGACACACGTTCCGATCCGCAATCCCTGCGGGTCGACTCCGACGATCGGAACCTGACAATTCCGAAGACGACAACTTCCAAACTGAAGGATGGCGATCAATCGGACACTCTGCGAATGATCGATCATCTTCAGACTAGCCCCCCTGTAAAAACACTCCATACGCGATGAGTACTCCGCGACATGCCAGTAGACACTGTGGAACGATCTGACCTCAGGGAAGTCAAACGCTCACGTGCAAATCGATTGTGAACTCAGACGAACGCCCATGGCTCTGAGTATCCGCGAGTATCGTGAAAGTTTCCAGCAGGTTTCAGGAAAATCTGACGCCGCGACTTAATAGCGGAGTCGTTTTCAAGACTCCCTCTCATCCAATCTGGTCACAAACGGAAGACGGGGTTCCTTCGTCTATTTGACAGGACGATTCGCCGTCCATGACAATCCGCTTTCCTACCAGCTCTCCCGCCGCGCGAGGTTTACATGGCCCGGTCTCTCCTGCCATTCACGGTTTGGTCTTCCCTCCAGGCCGTGACCGTTTCGTTTCTCATCTGTTCGATGGCCTCACTGGTGAATGCTCAGGAGGCGGATGAAATGCTCCCCTTGAATTTGCAGTGGCAGCAGGAAACGTCGATTGGCAGTGGATGCTTTGCCCTTCATGAACGAGAAGAACTGTGGAAGGCCCATCAGACAGCGATCATCGTGTGTGATGTCTGGGACTATCACCATTGCCTGAATGCCGTCCGCCGACTCGAGGAGATGGCTCCGCGACTGAATGAGGTTCTCACTCGCGCCAGACAGCAGGGTGTCACAATCATCCATGCTCCCAGTGACTGCATGCCCGCCTACGTGGATCATCCGGCAAGACAGCGGGCCATCAATACGCCACTGGCCGCGAGACACCCCAGAGACATTGCGGCGTGGTGTTCGCAGATTCCGGCAGAGGAACGCGCGGTTTATCCCATCGATCAATCCGATGGAGGAGAGGACGATAACCCCGAAGAACATGCCCAGTGGGCGAAACAACTGGCTGAACTTGGCCGGAATCCGAACCTCCCGTGGCAGCGTCAATCCAAACTGATCACCATCGACTCGCAGCGAGATTACATTTCGGATCGCGGAGATGAAATTTGGAACATCCTGGAAAGCCAAGGCATCCAGAATGTCATTCTCACCGGGGTGCATGTGAACATGTGCGTGCTCGGACGTCCCTTCGGCCTGCGGCAGATGGCCCGTAACGGCAAGCATGTGGTGCTGATGCGCGACATGACCGATGCGATGTACAACCCCAAGCGATGGCCGTATGTCTCGCACTTCACCGGCAACGATCTGATCCTTGCTCATATCGAGCGTTACATCTGCCCGACAATCACCAGCGACCAGATACTGGGGGGAACTCCATTTCGGTACTCGACAGACACGCGTCCGCATGTGGTGGCCATCGTTGCCGAACAGCCTTACGACACGCGTACAACACTCCAGCAGTTCGCGCTCGAACAACTGGGACAGGATTTCCGCGTCACGATCTTGCATGCCGATGAAGTCGATCGCAACCACATTCCCGGATTGCAGGCGGTTCAGAGCGCGGATGTGCTGTTGCTGAGCATTCGCCGCCGCGTTCTTCCCGTGCAGGAGATGCAGATCCTGCGGGACTACGTCCGCAGTGGAAACCCGGTAATCGCACTTCGAACATCCAGCCACGCGTTTTCGCTGCGCGATGCCAGTCCGCCGGAAGGCTATGCCGACTGGCCTGAATTCGATGCTGATGTGCTGGGGGGGGATTATCATGGGAGCTACCCCGATGACCTGAAGTCCACGGTCCGTCCCACCACAAGCGGCAAGACGTCGCCGCTGCTCGCAAACGTGCAGGGGCTTCCGTTTGTTCAGGGAGGGCACATGTACAAGACGGGCCCACTGAAACCCGAGGCATCAGTCATCCTCGAAGGAGTCGTCGACGGCCATGATCCGGAACCGGTGGCATGGTCCTATTCGCGGGCCGATGGAGGCAAGACGTTCTATACAGCGCTCGGACATCCGGCGGATTTCCGGCAGCCCGCGTTTGTGAGCCTCTTGAGGAATGCTGTCTACCGGGCGGCAAACCGGGATATTCCGCCGACACGCCCCGCGGCTGACAATCAACAGCATTGGCAACGTATCACGATTCCAGCAGCTGCAGTTCCAACCGATCTCGCCGTTCCAGCCTGGTATCGCTGTGTACTGCAAATTCCCGAGACCTGGTCAAACGAGGCCGCGTTGTCATTGCAGCTTCCTCCCCCGCTTGACACAAAGCAGATGCAGGCGTTCGTCAATGGTGAGTCACTCGTTGCGATTGATGACCAGACATTTCGGATTCCACACAAGGCTGTTCAGTTTGGCGATCACAATCTCCTTGTATTGAGAGTAGCGGGCCCGCAACAGGCGCTGACGGGCGGTCCACGAGTTGTCACGGGGCAAGGCTTGCAGATCGCGTTGGCGGGCACATGGCAGTTTCGCCGAGGTTCAAACGCGTTGTGGCCGCAACGTGCGAAGGACGAACAGCAGTGGCATACAATGCCACTTCCCGCGAAATTCGGCGGAGGAGCCGATATCGTGTTCCACCCCGAAGCCCCCCTCTGGGAAGCAAGGCCGCTCACCCGACCACACGAGTTCACCCCGGGGATTGAAGGTCCGGCATGCGATCGCGAGGGAAATCTCTATGCCGTCAATTTCCAGCAGCAGGGAACCATTGGCCGAGTTGACGTTGCAGGGGCCGGGGAAGTGTTCATCACACTTCCCCTCGGAAGTGTTGGCAATGGAATTCGCTTCAACGCCGCTGGCGACTTCTTTGTCGCCGACTACATGGGGCACAATGTTCTCCGAGTCCACCCCGCCACAAGGAAGGTGACCATCTTCGCTCACAACGCGAAGATGAATCAGCCCAACGATCTGGCCATTGCGGACGATGGCACTCTGTATGCAAGCGATCCAAACTGGGCCGAGTCAACCGGACAATTGTGGCGCATTGATTCCGATGGAACCACAACGTTACTCGCCAGTGGCATGGGAACGACCAATGGGCTCGACCTCAGCCCCGATGGCAAGACACTGTACGTGAACGAAAGTGTCCAGCGCAACATCTGGGCGTTCACCGTCGATGCGGATCGACAATTGACCGACAAGCGACTGGTCAGAATGTTCGACGACCACGGATTCGATGGCATGAGAACGGATGTCGACGGAAATCTGTATATCGCGAGGTACGGAAAGGGCACGGTCATCAAGCTCAGTCCGCAGGGGGATGTGTTGCAGGAGGTTGATGTCCTGGGGGCACGTCCCAGCAATGTTTGTTTCGGCGGTCCCGATGGCCGGACGGTTTATGTAACTGAAGTCGAGTCAGGACGCATCGTCACCTTTCGTGTGGATCGCCCTGGACGTTCCTGGTCCCAGTGGCGAACCGCTCAATAACCCTCTCAACGCTCGAATCTTCCAATCAACTCGCAGCCTGGAAAGGCACCGATGCATCCTCTCGATATCGCGGTCATTGTCGGTTACCTGTTGCTCATTCTGAGTATGGGGGCCTTCTTCGGACAGCATCAATCGCGGCGAGAATTTCTGGTCGCCAGCGGTTCCATGGGCTGGCTGGCCGTGGGTCTCAGTGTGATGGCGACCCTGTTTTCATCGAACAGTTTCGTCTTCTACCCTGCGGCGGCACTCGGCGACAGTTTGCGGATTGGTCTCTCTCTCGTGGCCTTCGTTTTGATGACCCCGATCGTGGTCTACGTTTTCATTCCGGTCTACTCCCGACTGCAGGTGGAAACCGCCTACGAGTACCTGGAACGCCGATTTCATGTATCGATACGATCACTCGCGGCATCCCTGTTTGTCCTGCTGAGAATCGGCTGGATGGCATCGGCCACCTATTCCGCATCGGTTGTGGCCGCCCATATGATGGATCTGCCGCTGAACACCGTCATCATCTGCGTGGGTGCCGTTTCCATCGGGTACACCATGATGGGCGGGCTACGGGCTGTGATGTGGACCGATGTCATTCAGTTTTTTGTGTTTGCCTCAACGATTCTCATCGTCCTCGCCCTGGTCTTACTTCGCACTCACAGTGGCCTGGGAGACGTCCTGACACGCTACTTCGAAGGTCGTGATCACCTTGTGGTTGACTTCGAGTTGTCGCTCACTCGATCGTATGGCAGCTGGGCCATTCTGTTCGGCGTTTTCCTGGAAGCGTTGTCGGCGTTCGGAGTGGATCAGGTGGCGGTTCAGCGATATCTCTCCGCCAAGTCAGAACGCACCTCGCAGATCGGCGCCCTGCTCAACCTGCTGGGAATGTGGATTGTGGTTCCTGGACTGCTGATGATCGGGGTCGCCCTCTACTCCTACTTCACCCTGAACCCGGGCGAACTGGGAATGGGCAGCCTGGCCGAAATTCTCGCCAATGATCCCAAGATTGCCGATCAGGCGATGCCGCAGTTCGTCCGACTCCACTTCCCTCCGGGACTGGCAGGCCTGTTCCTTGCCGCACTGCTGGCTGCAATCATGTCGAGCATCGATTCAGGGATTCACTCGGTCACTACGGTCCTCGTAGTTGATTTTCGCGACCGCCTGCTGCCCTGGATGCGTCCGCAACAGGACCATCGGGAAGTCTGGTCCATTCGCCTGCTGCTGTTGTCGATTGGCATCCTGTCGATCACGCTGGCCTGTTTTGTGGGACCGCTGGGGAACGTGTTCGATATCGGCAAGAAGCTGACGGCCGCCTTTGGCGGACCACTGCTCGCGATCTTTCTGCTGGCTCTGTTCGTTCCTCGAGCGAACACCGCAGGTGTGTTTCTGAGCGGCTGTCTGGCAACGTCAATCACGTTGAGCCTGATGTACACTCAGATCTGGTTCTCCGTCTGGTATTGGCCCATCGGATTCTGCCTCGCGATGGTACTGGGGTACACCTGCAGTTTGCCCTGGCCGGCTCGTGCAACGGAGTTCACATTTTTCCGCATCATGTCTCGAAACCGTGAGTTGCCATGAAGTTTCAGGAATTGACATCACCGCGACTTGCCAGCATCGAACGCGACCAAACGCTGGTCGTGATCCCGATTGCAGCCGTTGAACAGCACGGTCCGCATTTGCCGACCGGGACCGACACGCTGATCTGCACTGCCGTGGCGGAAGCATTGGAAGCCCGATTGAGCGCACAGGTCCTTCTGACGCCAACTTTGTGGCTCGGTGCGAGCGCGCATCACCTGCGCCTTGGAGCCACGCTCGATTCGCAACTCACAACCTACATCGCCACGCTGGTTGATGTGCTGCGCTCGGTGCTGGATGACGGATTTCTGAGAGTGATGCTGCTCAACGGACATGGCGGCAATCTCGATCCGCTCAAGGTCGCCCTGCGGCAAGTGCAGCTCACTCATCCCGACACTCTGCTTGTGGGAGGCTGTTATTGGTCGGTCGTCGATGACCTGATCCAATCGACCTTGCAGGGTGATCACAAGTTCGTGGGCCATGCCTGCGAGTTTGAAACGTCAATGATCATGCACTTGCGTCCTGAACTCATTGACGCCGATCACGTCGCGGACGCAGGCGAACTGGTAACCGACCAGTTGAACGGCCTGTTCGTCAGCCGCGATATGCGACAACGAACCTTGGCCGGATGCACCGGGCGTCCCGATCTGGCAAGTGCGGAAAAGGGGAAACTGTTGTTCGAGGGAATCGTGGATCGACTCGCAGCAACGGTGCAGCGTCTGCTGGCGGAACCTCTGGGGACTGAATACGCGGACTTCGTCCGCTGATGGAAGCACGACATGAGCCTGTGGCGCTGGGCCGACATGCTGACTCCTGTTCCGGAGTCGGCACGAATCACTTTGGGTGAAGGAAACACGCCGCTGGTGAAGTCCCGTCACATCGGCCCGGATGTCGGACTGCCGAACCTGCACTTCAAACTGGAGCAGGGCAATCCAACAGGTTCTTACAAGGATCGATTCGCGGCCGTGGCTGTCTCCCGGCTGGTGGCAACCGGGAAGACCTGCTGCATCACCACCTCCAGTGGGAATGCCGGGGCAGCATTGGCAGCCTATTGCGCCGCTGCTGGAATCGAGTGTCGGGTCGCCGTATTCGAAGGGGCTCCTGCCGGAAAGTTGACACAGATGCTGGCCTACGGGGCGAGCGTGGCCAGGATTCGCGGCTTCGGTACCGACCCGGCAACGACGACGACCGTTTTTCGCAGGCTGAAACAACTTGGTAAGCGGCCTACGGCCGCGCTGCAGGTGAGTGCGTTTGCCTTCAGCCCGGAGGCGATGTCCGGCATCAAGACAATCGCCTTTGAACTGGCGGAGCAACTGCCGCAGGGAATGGATCACGTGTTTTGTCCGGCTGGTGGAGGCGGATTGTGCGCAGGAACGGCTCAAGGATTTGCTCAGTTGCAACAACGGGGCACACTTGTCGACGCGCCTCGCGTTGAGTGTGTCCAGCCTGCCGGAAACGACACCATCAGCAGTCCGCTGCGGGCAGGAGAACTCCGCGCCCGGAGAGTGGCAGGAACATCACGAATCAGCGGACTGCAGGTGCCAGTGGCGGTCGATGGACATCTGGCGCTGACAGCCTGCCGCGAGTCGGGCGGGACAGGTCATGTTGTCTCTGACGACGACGTCTGGGAAGCACAGCGGCGTCTCGCGAGGCAGGAGGGAATTTTCACGGAGCCCGCCGGGGCCGTCGCTTTGGCGGGTCTGTTGAAGGCCATACGCGATCGAGAAATTCAGCCCGAAGCGACCATCGTGTGCATTGTTTCGGGTTCGGGATTCAAGGATGCCGATGCAATTAATCGCATGAACCAGGACGTCGCTTGCCCCCTGATGGAGCCTGTGGAACTCGCCGACTGGTGATACGTTCAGCCGTCGATGACTATCCATGGAACCGACGGAATGCGATGCTACAGGTGTCGCCTTCGGAGCGGTGTTATTCGAATGTGTATCGCGAGACCTTCGTCGCGTGATGCAACAGTACAAGGGTTGATTGTGAACCGATTGCCGTTTGTCCTCTGGACTTTGTTGATGGGCACCGCACTCGTTGCGGATACCGATGCCGCAGAGATCACACTGTCGCCAAACGGACCGATTCGAACGCTCCAGGCGGCTCGTGATGCAGCAAGAATCGCGGAGCATCCGGTGCGGATTGTCATCGACGCGGGAACATATCCTCTCACACAACTTCTCGAATTGGGGGCAGAAGACTCCGAGGTTCATTGGGTGGCGGCACCGGGAGCACGTCCGGTGATTGAAGCCGGTCGGGCGATTACAGGTTGGAGGCAGACGGCGGACGGTTTGTGGCGGGCACCCGTTCCGGAAGCGAAAGCAGGATGGAATTTCGAACAGTTGTGGATCAACGGTCGCCGCGCAACCCGAGCCCGTACGCCCAACAAAGGCTTCTACCACATTGTAGACAAGGTCCCGGCCGGGATTTTTCCCGGAGTGGAAGTGACCAGTCATCGCGCATTCGCACTCGAACCGGAGCACTTTTCCATCCTCAAGAACATTCCAGCGTCGCAGCGTGATGATGCGCTGCTCACGGTCATGCATTCGTGGTCCGTGGGGCAGTGCCGCATCGAAGCTCTCGACGAGGACTCCAGTTCCGTATTGATCAAAGGAGGCTCTCGATATCCGTTTGTTGAGCGGGAGGCGAATCAGCGAATCTGGATGGAGAATTTCCGATCGGCACTGGATGCCCCCGGTGAATGGTTCCTCGACCGAGAAGCCGGAGAGCTGCTGTACAAGCCCATGCCAGACGATCGGCTGGCCGACCTGGTGGCCATGGCTCCGGTGGTGAGTCAGTTTTTGAAGATTGCGGGAGCCAGCAATGTGACATTCGAAGGTCTTGCATTTCTCCACTGCGGATACAACTACCCTGCCAACGGTCTGCATGATGGACAGGCAGCGACGACCGTTGGTGGCAGCATTGAGGTGGAGAACTCCCATGGCATCCGCATGGAAAACTGCGAGGTCGGGCACACCGGAGAGTACGCGATCTACTTCAAGAACGGCTGCCACGATTCGCTGGTCAAGCATTGCCATCTGCATGATCTCGGAGCCGGCGGAGTACGGATTGGCGATACGGCGAAGCCATCCGAAGAACGGATCAACCGCCGCATCATCGTTGACGATTGCATCATGCAGCATGGCGGACGGCTGCATCCCAGTGCCTGTGGCCTGGTGATGACGCATGTGCAGCAATGCGAGGTGACTCACTGCGACATTGGAGACTTCTACTATTCCGGAGTCAGTGCCGGCTGGACGTGGGGCTACGGCGAAAGTCTGGCGCGGGCCAATCGCATCGAGAACAATCACATCCACCATCTCGGCTGGGCGTACCTCAGCGACATGGGGGGCTTCTACAACCTCGGAACTGTCCCCGGAACCGTTGTCCGTGGCAACCACATCCATCACATCGCCAGTTTTCGCTATGGCGGCTGGGGGCTGTACACCGATGAGGGAAGCACCGATGTATTGATGGAAAACAACCTCGTACACGACACGAGCGATGCGGGATTTCATCAGCATTACGGCTACTACAACACCGTTCGCAACAACATTCTGGCCTTTGGAAAGACAGCCCAGGTTCGACGCTCTCGTGCCGAACCGCGACTGAGCTTCATCTTCGAGCGCAACATCGTTGTGTGGGATCCCGATTCACCACTGCTGGATGGTGGGGAAGCGAATTGGAGCCTCAACGCCAACAAGGGGGAGTTGCGTGACGCAGCGATCTTCCGTCGGAATCTCTACTGGCGAACCGATGGCAAGATGCCCGAGAAACTGGCCGAGACCTGGACG
>JAGQPW010000076.1 GCA_020426515.1 Planctomycetaceae bacterium
CTTCTTCTTGATCTGGCCGCGAGCCCAGGGGATGTTGTGGTACTCCTCGAACGTTTCGCCGCTCATCGTGCTGAGCGCCCCGATTTGCATGAGGGTGGCAACGCCTTCCGTTTCTCCGGCGGCCGAATTGACGACCTGGACGTTGTTCAGGCAATGGCGAATGCGGCACAACTGCGCGAACTCGGGAGAGGGTTCGACATAGATTCCCTGCCAGCCGCTGTCGGCCAGCCACGATGTATTGGAGAAGCGTTCGCCATCGTAGGCCCCCACCTCGACAAACACGCCTTTCCCAATGCCGGGCAGATGTTGCTGCACGATGTCTTTCAGACCGGGGATTTGACATGAACGCGAAGGACGAGCCGTTCCGACGAGGGCCTTGCACTTCTTGCGCACGGCGGTCCAGAACGAGTCCATCTTGCTATGTCCGCGCTTCAGGATTTTTCCGATTTTCATCCGTGGAACTCCGATGGATCAGATCCGGATCCAGTCACTGGGAATAAGGTCCTTGCAATCCCAGTTGGGATCGCGAAACCACTGTCTTGGAGCAATGGTCAATCCGCTGGCAGATGAGCCAAGCCAGGCCCCCCACCAACTGAACGTTGAATTGGCGATGACGTGATGTTCGGCTTTTGACATCAGCCACAGATCAGCAAGTCCGGTTCGCGGTCCTCGCGTACCGGCCATCCTGAAACGTGCACCGGCCGGAAAGTTCTCCCCGACCCACTCAATGTCATCTGAAAAAATGACGACCGGACCGCTCCCGGGCAGCTGCTCAAGGGCCCGCCGATAGTAGTCCAGTGAACAAGAGTGAAAGAGACGAGCCGCGGCAGGGTTATTGACATAGTCACCGCGCCGGATGTGAAGCGAAGCAGAGTTGGACTGGGAAAGCAGGTCAGCCAGTTCAAGGCTTTCGGCATCGGTTGCTTCAGGAGGTTGCAATTCCTTGTGAATCGTTGCCTCGGCACGTTCGAAATATCGTGGCGACTGAAAGTAGCCTTTCAGATAGACAGGCCCCTTGACCTGTTCGAACGACGGATCGAAGTGGAAGTGAGGCTCCTGGTATTTCCGGAGGCGGGCCTTTCGCAGCGTTCGCACCAGACTGACAGGGCCACGCAAGAGTCGTGGAGCCTGATAGTGCCCGATCACCGTGCCTTGGATCGGAAACTGACTCAGTTCAAATTGCCGATGTCGTCCCTGGTCGAAGAAGTGCGCATCGAGAATCAGCTGCGCCCCCCGGGAGAGGGCCAGTGCACGTGCGGCGGCGTACTGAAAAAGCTGATTTCCCAGACCACCGTTGATCTCAACTGTCACGGGAGCAGCTGCCTGACTGACAACGGTCATGCGACCTTCTCTGCGAGTTCACGTCTCAGGAACAGGACATCTCCGTGCCGCCGGGGAGTGGTCATGGGGAAGAAGCCACGCGAGGTCAGGAACTCGTGGAGCTCCGGGTACAATGCGCCCCCTTCGTAATAGGGGATAGTGGAGACTTCGCTGACGACGGCCTTCACATTCTTAAGTACGTTCTCCGAACCACTCAGAACCAGCAGTTCCGCCCCCTGGGCGTCGACAACCAGAACGTCAAGGTTCTTGTCCATTCCGTATTCGGCTGCAACGCTGTCCAGTGTGCGAGTCGCAAGCTTCTCCGTATGGCCCGTTTCGACAACGTGCGGCCAGCGGCTATGGCACTTTTCAGTTGAACGAAAGATCGAACTCGACTGGCCGTCGTTAGAGAATTCATGCAGTTCAACTTCATCGCCATCGCGATCGGTGAGCAGCGCACAAACAGTGCGATGACGAGGCGGAGCCGGCTTGCCAGCGTTCGACTTGTTATGAGTCTCGATCGTTGCGGCAAGACGCCGGTACACCGACGGTGAGGCTTCAATCCACAGAACGTCGTCAAAACCATGTGCTTCGTAGAAGTCCTTCTCCTGTCCCGCATGTGCACCGACATGAATAATGGAGCGGAAGTCACTGCGTGCGGGGTACAGCCGCTTAAGAAGATCAATGGGATTGCTCTTCCGTCGCAGATACCGCTTGAACAGGGTGATTACTGACATGTGTTGCTCTCGTTCTTCAGGCCTTGGTATCCAACGACGACGTCTTGATTTCCAGCAACATTCGCCAGATGTTTGCGGCGTCGGCGTTCTTTGACTTTGGTCCATAGGCGACGTAGATCTGTTGCCGGACCGTAGCGGAAAATCTGTCCCCAGCGTCTTCGCTGCTGAATGGTGCTGCCAAAGTCCGAGCCACGACCGTGGACTCTCGCCAGAATGTCGTTCTGGACACAGACGGCCGGGACGACTTGCAGTACGCTAAGGTCCTGACTGACGCGCGACATTGGATTGAACAAGACCTGATCGATGGGGTCACTCACGCGTTGCTTTCTTTCCAGCAGACGTTGAGCACCGCGTCGAGAGACCACATATCCCGCTGTTCCGCCATGCCAGGTCAGCAGAGGGTGTAGTCTTGTGTCCTCACACAGGGGCAGTCCCTCTTTGTTCAGGACGATACTCCGGAACGTTGTTTCCAGCTTGATGACGTCGAATTCTTGGTCCAACGCATCGATGGCCGAGAAGACCGCAGCCAGGTTGTCGGCGAGCAGGACATCATCTTCAAAGATCGCAGCGTTCTTCTCCGAGGATTCGAGCAGTCGCTGCCAGGCCAGCCGGTGACTGACGAACAAACCGAATTCCGCTCGATTGAGGGGTTTGAATTCGAATGCCGGGTCCGTCTGCTCCTGAACTTCCGCCTCCGAGAGTTCCCGACCATCAACGGCCGAAATCCGGTCGAACTGCACTCCCACCCGATTGGCTTCGGCGGTGAAGTGAGCCAGGCGTTCCGGTGATCGGTCGAGATTGATGACAAGAATCTGCATGGTCAATTCGGTGGCATTGAGGTCGAGACGGGCTGGTTCTTCGGACTTGTGTGTGGGGGACGCTTTCTCAGGCAACCTGTCGTTGCGGTTGGGCCGGTGCCAGGTGCTGAGGTACGTCGTAGTACTTCAGATCGACGGGAGGCTGTTCGCCGGCAAGGTAGTCAGACACACCTCGGAGATGGGCACGTTGTTTATCCAGTCGCGTCCGATTACCGGTGAGGCTGTAGAACAGGCATTTGCCCCACCCCTGACGTTTCCAGTTATCTGCAAGGCGCAACGCTGAGTCACGACCGCGGTACTTTTCCTCAACGTAAAGCCGCGACCACGCAAAGTGTCGATTCCTCAGCCGCTCGATGCGCGGGTTGCAGCCCGACGATGTCCCGGATTCATGGTCGACTTCGACACTTGTGGTGACAATCAACTCATGTCCCGCATCGAGTGCCTGCTGGCAGAGCTCATCGTCTTCGCCGAACATGAACAGATTTGGATCGAAGTAGCGACCGATCTTGTGGAATACCTCGTTCCTGAGCAGCATGGCTGCGCCGGGAAGAAAGTTGATCGATCGATGGCAGTCCGGCAAATAGGGGATTTCCTGTTGTTCCCAGATTGGCCCCGAGCGAACCGAGGTGAGTCGACCGGCGGAATTTCTCCACCATGGCCCCACGATTGCGGCCTGTGGATATCCATGTGCCACGCGAACGAGCTGACTGATTCCCCCCGCCGGAAAACGAGCATCTGGATTGAGAACGAGGGAAAACTCGGTGTCGGCCTGTTCCAGACCAACGTTCATCCCGCGACCAAATCCGAGGTTTTCCGTGTTTGCCATAACCTCCACACGCGGGGAAGCTTCCCGGGCCGCCTGGATCGAACCGTCTCGGCTCGCATTATCGACGACGATAATGCGTTTGACAGCTGGATCCTGGTCCACCAGCGACACCGACGATCCAATGACCTGCTCGCTTTGGAACGTGACGAGCACGACTGTGACCGTGTCGATCGTGGAATTGGGATGCATGACGACCTCTGAATGGCCCGGGGAGTCAAGAACTCGCGATCCGATATGGAGGGGAAAACCAGGAGATCTTGAAGGATCAGGCGACTCGACTCAGCCATTCGTGGAAGAACTGCGGCTGTTTGACATTCAGGAGTTCGCTTTTGCGTGCGAGGAAATCCTGATACTTCAACAGCGAGAGTTCAGGAACATCGGCCTGTAGCGGCGAATCCTGTGGGCCGCGATGAACAACAGCCAGTCCGTAGTCGCAATCCAGCGTGAACACATTCAGGTCGCTGTTTTCGGCTCGCAATTGAATGACCGCTTTGTAGACATCGCCCGTCCACTCGCCAGACCAGTCCGGCAGGTTGCGAACGGCAACTTCTTCGGGAGACATTGCGTATTCGGCTGCTGCCGCATTGGGGGGGATGCAATCGTGCATCACGATGACCCCGTCCGGTTTCAGATACTTCAGACAATTCTGAACATCCACATAGGCCTGTTCGTGGGTGTGCAGGCCATCAACGAATGCAACATCAATCCCATCGCTGATCGTTGCGGAATGTTTGGCAAAGAATTCGTCGCTCGGAACTTCGTAGTATTCGATTGAGCGGTTGGACTTGTGCCGCAAGTAGGCCTTCAGCTTCTTACGCCAACTGATATCGAACTTTGGATCAACGGCGATCTTTCGGCCGGCCTTAAGTGGCAACAGCAGCTTGCCCCGCTCAACTCCAATCTCCAGGTAAGTGGGATTGGGCTTGCGGTCCAGGAGCGCCTGCAAGACTTGGCTTCGGTGCATTGAAACGGTTCCCTTCCGTGGGTGGTCAGTTGAATCTCGCAATGATGGCCGGACTTTACGGCGATTTTTGCGAACGGGTCAAGACGAACATGTCGGGGACGAAATATGACCTTCAGCGGTGCAGAATCTGATTCGCTGTGTTGACGGGCAAGACGTTGCGAGAAGCGTGTCGTGGTGGAGTCCTGATGCGGTCTGAACTCTCGATGCGGTGGATTGACGATGACTGATGGATTCCGCGAAACTCGTTTCTTCAAGTTGTCCCGTTTGCGCACACCTCGTTTGGTGATCTCTCATGATTCGTTTGCTGCTTTGTTCGCTTCTTGTTGTGTCACCAGTCGTTGCGGCTGAAACGGAGGAGACGGTTGTCTTCTCGTCCGGGCAGGATGGCTACCACACATTTCGGATTCCCGCAGTCGTCGCAACGCAACAGGGGACGTTGCTGGCATTTTGCGAAGGTCGCAAGAGCAGTGGTTCGGACACTGGAGACATTGACCTGGTGCTGCGTCGATCGAGTGATGGGGGGAAAACCTGGTCGCCACTGGAAGTAATCTGGGACGATGGCGCCAACACCTGCGGGAATCCGTGTCCGGTGGTTGATGAGTCGACCGGAACCATCTGGTTGTTGCTGACTTGGAATTCGGGAAACATTCATGAAGGAAAGATTCAGTCGGGGTTCGGGGCCGATTCGAGGCGTGTCTTCGTCTCGTCGTCGACCGATGACGGAAAACACTGGTCGACGCCCACGGACATCACATCGGTCACGAAGCTGCCGGAATGGAGCTGGTATGCCACGGGGCCGGGGGCTGGGATTCAAAAGCAACATGGCCCTCATGCAGGTCGACTGGTAATCCCCTGTGACCACAAAATTCCGACTGCAGCCGGAACTCAGTTCCGCTCGCACGTGATTTACTCCGACGACCACGGGGCCACCTGGCAACTGGGGGGAGTCGCTCCCAGAGATAAAGTCAACGAATGCGAAGTGGTGGAACTGAACGACGGTCGACTATTGCTGAACATGCGGAACTATGACCGCAGCGTGGCTGCCCGTCAGATTTGTTTTAGCTCGGATGGGGGCGAGACCTGGACCGACCAGCGTCATGACCCGGCCCTGGTCGAGCCAACATGTCAGGCGAGTGTGCGGCGGGTTGGTGAAGTGCTGGTCTTTTCGAATCCCGGGCATCCGAAATCGAGGGAGGCACTGACGATTCGCCTCAGCAGGGACGATGGGAAAACCTGGCCGGAATCGCGTGTCCTGTTTCCCGGAAGCAGTGCCTACTCCTGTCTCGTGGAGCTTGCAAATGAGAGAATCGGTTGCCTCTACGAGCGAAACGGCTACAAGCAGATTGTCTTCGCGGTCGTGGATTGCGATTGGGTGAGTCAGGGGATGGAGTAGTCGCTGGCACCCCTAGTGCAGTGATTTCAGTACCTGATCAGCGACTGTTTCGTTGGCGGAAACGAACCCCCACGATTGTTTCACTTGTCCCTCAATAACGGTCACAACGGTGAGATCGGCATCGGTGTTGATGCCCCAGTTCTGCGGTCCACTGGCATCGCCTTCAAACACGCAGAACGTCGTTTCATCCAGTTTGAGTGACATCTGCACGCGGGGCAGGTAGGCCTTGGTTTCGTCGACATTGCCTGTCACCCACACTGCAACGATCTCGGCATCCGCCGCTGTCTCGGCAACTTTTTCGTCGAGCTTGCGCATCAGGCGTGCGGTGGGTCGGCTGAATTTTTCAGCGGGAACAAACAGGTACAGCGTTGGTTTCTTCTCGCGACGGCCGGTGAATTCGACCTGTTCGCCATTCACATCCCCCACCACGGCAAACACCTTGAGTGGCGGAACGGCCGCACCGGCAGTTGGACCGGAGTCAACGTCCGCCCGGAGTGTCGCTGAAGTCAGGAGGCAGCCAGTAACAGTTGCGGCAATGAATCCCAAACGAGCCAATGAAAACACGGCGGACCTCTTGAGTGAAGACGAGGGGATGTGACCGCCAGTCAGCGTAGCAGTCGCAACAGACGACAGCACGTCAAATCCGGTGGAATTGATGCGTTGCCTGCGGCGGGATAATGAGAACCTGCGATCGCTCCAGTGGGTCTGAGTTCTTAACCAAATGGGGGGATTTCTCCCCACTGGTCAGCTGCTACAATTCGGCATCTTCACTTGTGTTTCGGATGGATCGACAATCATGGCTGTGATTCGTGCCGTCGTCTTCGATATGGACGGCATCATGTTCAATACGGAAGACCTGTTTCACGAGACAGGACACGAACTGATGCGGCGGCGAGGCAAACAGGCCACGCCGAAGATGTTTCATCGCATGATGGGGCGGCGGGCGGAAGAGGCGTTTGCCGCGATGATTGACGAAATGCAGCTCGTCGAGACGATTCCCGAATTGCAGGTCGAATCGGAAGCCATTTTTGATGCACTGGTGGAACAGCAACTGGCGACAATGCCGGGGTTGTTTGAAGTGCTGACGACCATCGAGGAGCGTCAGTTTCCCAAAGCAGTTGCGACGTCATCCGACCGCCGGTATCTGGAGCGGCTGCTGGGACAGTTCAATCTGCTGCCGAGATTCACGACCACGTTAACGGCGGAAGACGTCACACAAGGGAAGCCGCACCCGGAGATCTACTTGACGGCTGCGGATCGCCTGCAGGTTGCTCCGGCAGAAATGCTGGTCTTTGAAGACAGTGAGAACGGAACACGGGCCGCGGCTGCGGCGGGTGCCCATGTGATCTCCGTGCCGCACCAGTACAGCGCTCACCACGACTTCTCGCCGGCCAAGGCGGTTGTATCCTGTCTGAACGATCCGCACGTGCTGGAATTGCTCGGAACCAGCTAGGGTTTGAGCAATCCAGCAGTGGTTTACTTCTTCGCGGGCGCTGCCTGGACGGGCTGTTTCCAGGGCGATGTGAGCCAGAGAATGGCTCGTCCATCGCGACTGGCAGTCAGCACGGTATCGCCAGCGTGGTTAATGGTGATGGTCGTCACTTCTTCCTTGTGCTCGGCAAGTGTGAGGATTTCCTTCCCTCGGTGTTCCGGGGTCGCGTCCCAGACTTTGGCGGTCTTGTCCTGACTGGCGGTGAACAGACGCTTGCTGTCTGGCGAGAACACAACTCCGGTCACGCTTGCGATGTGCCCCTGGAGTGTTTCCAGCAGATCCCCGGTTTGCGCATCCCAGAGCCGCGCGGTTCCGTCTTCGCCTCCTGTGGCAATAAGGCGACCGTCATTCGAGAAGCTCGCACACAAGATCGCCTGCTGGTGGCCCGAAAACGTTCGGATGAGCTTTCCAGTGGCGCGTTCCCAGAGTTTTGCGGTGCGGTCGTTCGACGCGGTCAGCACCATTGTTCCATCAGGAGAAAACGTCGCCGAGCGGACACGGCTGGTATGTCCTTCGAAGCGTCGCTCAAAGGCTCCCGTCTGAGCATTCCAGAGGACCGCCGTTCCATCGTCGCCTGCCGAGAGAATGGCGTCGCCTTCTGGTGAATAGACCACGCTGTTCACATACCCCTTGTGCTGACCTTCGAGCTTGAGAACTGCAGACGCCGTTTCCACATCCCACACCTTAATGGTGTTGTCCCAGCTTCCGGTCACAATTCGTGCTCCACTGGGTGAGAAATCAGCCGAGGCGATGGCCCCATGAGGACTGAAGCTCTGCAGCAATCGTCGAGTGGCTGCGTCCCACAGTCGAGCCTCGTTACCGCCCACCGTCAGCAGAGCGTTGCCATTTCGAACGAATGCCGCATGCCAGACGATGCCTCCCAGCTTCTGGAAGTCGAACAGAGTCTCCCCTACGGGGTTGGTGTCGTTCGTCAATCGCAGTAATCGCACGGTATTGTCAGTGCAACTCATGATCACCAGGTCTGGTGACGACGTGAATTCAAGGGTCGAAACTCCGAACTGATCGAGGTCAATCTGGCGTCGAGGCTCGGCCGTCGACAGATCCCACCATGTCACACGTGCGGACTGCGTGGCCACATTTCCCGGCACGGAACTGATCGTCAGTGCGGAATTGCCATCGGGGGATACAGCCAGGCTTGTCGGTGTGGCGCCGATTTTCAACGTGCGGAGTTCTTCCCCGGTTGTCGCATTGAGAATGGCGACGGTATGGTCCTGACTGGACGTCAGAATGAACTCACCGGATGGAGTAAACTCCGCCTGATTGATCCTCTCAGTGTGATGCCGCACGCTCCAGATCACCTGACCCGTGCGGAGATTTCTCAGGACGCAACGCCCGTTCGAGTCGCCAGTCACCACAAGGTCGTCCTGTTGCAGACCGAATGAGGCTGCGGTTACCTGTCCATTGTGCCCCTGCAGTTCACGAGACGATGGGACTGCTGCTGCACCGGCTCCAGCAGCTTTGACGAGGTCACTGATTCTCCAGGCTTGGGCACTTTCTGCAGGGCCGGGTTGATCGGCGGCCGCAGGGAAGACTTTTCCGGTAACCAGCCAGGTTCCGCGTGGTGAGACGGCCAGCACTGCGGATCGTCCAGTCTCCACCGGAATCTGGTAGAGCTGCGTTCCCGTGTTGACGTCCCACAGACGTACGGAATTGTCAGCTGCGGCAGTCACAAGCCAGTCGGAGTCAGGGATTATCCGTGCTGCTGTTGCAAGATACTCGTGACCTTCGCGGAACACCTCCAGCCGCTTGCCTGTTGCCGCATCCCACAGCATGGCGACGCGATCACGTCCTGCTGTCACAATTCGTCGCCCATCAGGAGAAAAGCGGGCACTGAGGACGGCGTCGCGGTGATCGGCGAGCACCGGATCACGCAGTTCGCGGGTCTCGGCATACTCGCGCAGGCTCCACACCAGCGCCTGTTCATCCTGTCCGCCGGAAATGACGTACTGGTTGTCGTTGCTGAACTGAGCGGACCGGACGGCGCGGTAGTGGCCTCGCAAGGTTCGAACTCGCTCCCCGGAGTCGGCATTCCAGACGATGATTGCATTGTCGCGACCACCGGACACCAGCAGGCTGCCATCCCGGGAGAAGCGAACGGACTGGACTGGTCCGGTGTGTCCGCTCATTTCGACCAGATCCATCGTCGGCTGTCGTCGGCTCAGCAGATCGTCCAGGGTTACACTGGGGACATCTTCCGTTCGCCACATGAGGACCCGACTATCGTATCCGGCGGTGACGATGGCCCCCGTCTGAGAGGAAATGTCGACCGAATAGACCGGACTGCCATGGCCGCTGAAGACCGCCTCTGGCTTTGCCACGACCGGTTGATCGCCGGTGGTGCCGGATGGTTGGCTGCTTTCCTGGCTGGCGGTGATGCGCCAGACAATCGCCTTGCCGTCCTGGCTGACGGTGACGATTCGCGATATGACGGAGGGATTTTCCGGATCGAATCCCGGACTGAAGGCGCCTCCCCAGACCCACCAGCTGTGCTGGTCAAGAATGGCGACCGTTATCATTTGAGGAGCCTGCGCCGTGCCCGAGATCCGCCACAGCCGGGCCGTGTTGTCGTAGGACGTAGAGATGAGCCAGCGTCCATCCGGGGAGAACCGCAGACCGATCACAGCATCACTGTGTCCGTTCGCCTTCAGCAACTCGCGACCTGAATTCGCATCCCACAGGCGGATGAATCCATCACGATCGCTGCCGCCGGTGGCGATCAGCTGGCCGAGTGGGGACCAGTCGGCACAGTGCACGTACTGTCCGCGTTGCGGGAGCTCATGGAGCGTTTTTCCGGTCTGGCGATCAACGATCAGAGCCCGACGGTCCCAGGTGGCCATCACGAAGCGATCATCCGTGGGAGAGACGGAAATTGCGTCCACGGTCTTTGTTGCCGGAATGCTCAGCAAGGCCTGCGAACAGAGGTGACGCAACCGGCCCCACTCCCAGTTCCGCAGTTCCTGCGGGCTGTCTTCGAGCAACTGCAAGGCGACATCGAACGCGTTTTCCTCAATCTTTGCGGCGGCGAGGCCAATGCCGGAGACGTAGGCTTCGTACTCCGCGAGTTGTCGTTGTTCCTCGGCCCGTTGCCGCTGTATGTCGGCCAGTTGCTTTTGCCGCAATGCTTCCTGCTCACTCATGCGAGCCAGCATTTCGTTCTTCTTGGCCAGCATTTCGCTCTTAATGGCCTTCTGCTCGCTCTCTTGTGCTTCAATCGTCTTGGTTTCCGCAATACTCTTCTGCCGGACGGCTTCGGCGAAGTTGGTTTCGGCGATGCCCTTCTGACGCAGGGCTTCGGCTTCGTTCTTCTTGGCAATTTCCGTTTGCTCGACGGCAATGTCTGTTTGCTGCTTCAAGGCTACGGCGCGATCTTCCGCGATGCCGCGTTGCGTGATGGCTTCGTTGCGTTCCGATCGAATCCAGAAGAACGCAATGGTGACAATGGTGAAGATCATGGCGACCATGCCCATCATCGCCCGTCGAGCCAGTTTCAGTCGTCGCTGACGGGTATCACGCTCAGAAATCGCAGCGGTCACTTTTTCCAGGAGTGGCTGGTGAGCCACATCCTGCATGTCGAGCAGTGACGTCGCGAGGTCGTAGTCCCCTTTGCGATGGGCCGCATCGGCATAGGCCAGTCGTGCGACATTGATCCCGGCGCGTGCGGCGGTGTTGCCAGACCACAATGCGACCGCCTCTTCGAAGGCGAACACCGCTTTGGCATAGTCGCTGTAATTGTCCGACTCGCGAGCCTGCTGAAGATCCCGCTCGGCCCGCGACGCCATCGCGAGACTTTCGGAGTGCGACAGATAGTTACGGATCGCTTCCTGGAAGTCCTGAACCCGGACGTAACGATC
The DNA here is from genome assembly GCA_020426515.1 of Planctomycetaceae bacterium. Taxonomy (GTDB): domain Bacteria; phylum Planctomycetota; class Planctomycetia; order Planctomycetales; family Planctomycetaceae; genus JACKHO01. Next base: position 11,423 of record JAGQPW010000076.1, read on the forward strand.
GGCAGGATTGGTTGCCAGCGCCTTGCGGGCGATGTCGATCAGTTCGCCGGACTTGTCGGTTTCGCGGATCGTGTTCCGCATCGCCGCCAGCAGGCATTCCTGGACTTTCTTGCCGGGATGTGGAGGCCGACCGGTGATAATTTCCCAGAGGATTGCCCCCAGCAGATAGATATCGCTGGCAGGGGTGATGCGTTCGATGGGACCGGTGGCCATTTCCGGGGCCATGTAGGCCGGAGTGCCCCCCATGCTGGTCGATTGCCGCAGCTTGGCGGCCTTTTCCTCGTCACCTTTATACAGGGCCAGTCCCCAGTCCATGACCAGGACTTCCCCGAACTCCCCGAGCATGATGTTCTCGGGCTTGAGATCGCGGTGAATAATGCCACGGGCGTGCGCAAAGGCCATTGCGTCGCCCGTCCGCAACAGGATCTCCAGATTCTCCATCTGGCTCTTGGACTTGATGACCTTTTGCCAGGGCGTCCCTTTCACCTGCTTCATCGAATAAAACAGGGTCCCGGTCGAATCTTTACCGACATCGTAGATTGGAACAATGTTCGGGTGATCGAGGTCGCCGGTCACGACGGCTTCGGCGAGGAACTTCTGACGTTGCGCTGCTTTCGAGGCGAACGCTCCCTTGATCATCTTGACAGCGACATGCCGGTCGACCGACGTTTGTCGAGCCGACCAGACAACTCCCATGCCTCCTTCGCCCAGAACTTTGATCAGTTCGTATTCGGGAACCTGACCATGACGCGGCGCTTCCCCCTGGCTGGACATCGAGCGACGCGGCACCGATTCCGAATCGTCGCCGGGAAGAATGCCGTCATCGGACGTCATATCGGCCCGCGACTTGATGGTCATCATCGGGTTGAGGGAACCCTCCGAAGCATCGTAGTTCGTCGCGATCGTTCGCATGTCCTCATCCGACACATCAATGCCGGAGAGCATTGTGGCCCCGGAAGCGTCGGGGTCATCCGATGTCACGGTCTGGTCAAATGATTCATCGACATCCGAGACCATTGTTGCGCCGGCGGCATCATCATCCTGCGATTCATCGGGCTGATCCAGAACGAAGGTCCCCTGGACATCGTCTTCGTCCATGGGTTGATTCGGATCAATGGCGATGGTGGCACCCGCCGCACCCATGTCGGCCAGGTCAAAGTCCCCATCGTCCGAGACCATGGTCTGGTCGGCTTCTGATTCGCTGTCGTGATCGACGGAGTCAGCCAGTGTCCGCAAGTTGTCTTCATCCGCGCTGGCGTCCTCCTGTGTGACGTGCTCGGATTCTTCTGCAGATGGTGCCGAATCGACCGGTGTCTGCTGCTGTCCCAACAGACGATCTTCGTCGCTGCTGTCGAGATCCATGGTGCGGCGGGCAGGATCAGCGACTTGCTCTGGCCACTCGTCTGAAATGAAAGTGGCGTCGGCTTCGGAACCTGCGGAAGGGGCAGTGGCCGAATCATGTGTAGACGGGGACACCGGGCCGGCGGGCGCCGAGACGGAGGCTCCGCAATTTGGGCACAGCAGATTGGCGGGTGTTTCGGCCTGAAATTCGGTCGAGCACTGCGGGCAACGAAAATTCAACATGATTCAGTCTTCCTCACCTCATGGGCGCAGGAAACCCGGGCCGGGTGGACCATTCCGCCAGGACACCACTTCAGGCTGATCATCCGACGACATTGAATCAAGTCTCGGTGAGACTTTTCGCCCTATAGTCAGCCCGTACCTTCCATCAGCCCGCACCTTCACGCCGGCAGGCATCGCGTCGAGAGGCGTCGCGCGGGGCATGTCGAACAGGATAACGCGTAACCACGGCGTGGGGACCGCAAATGTTCCCGTATGTTCGCAACTTGCAGGGACGCTGGGCAACCCGATTCAGTTGTGCGAGCAGCGATGACGCCATCGCAGATCGCACAATACCGAGGTGTTGCCTTTCGGCATCATCAACGTCGCAAGGGGAATGGAAGGTTGTGCCTATGGAAGCGGATAGGCCGCCGGCAGTCGGAATTTGGGATTCTTCTCCAGGAATGCGGCCACCCGTTCGGTGCGGGAAATGGCCACCGGGAGGAAGTCGAGAGCCTGTTGCAGACGATCATTGGGTTCGGCACAGCTGAATCGCAGGAATCCGTGTCCTGCTTCGCCGAAGCATTCACCACCAAGGCACGCCACGCCAAAGTTGTCATCAGCACCTTCCAGCAGGTACAGCGCCAGGCCGTGGCTGGTAATGCCCAGCCGATTGCAGATGGGGGCCACGTTCGGAAACACGTAGAACGTGGCCGTGGGATCGAGTGTGTGAATTCCCTCGATCTGATTCAGTCCATTGGCCAGGAGGACCACTTTCTCGCGAAACAGCTGCATCTGCTGATCACGTTCGGCATGGTCCCGCTTGAGGGCATTCATTCCCGCCAGCTGCACAATTGGAGGAGTGCAGGAGAGGGTGGTGTTGATCATCTTGCCGATGGCATCAGCAATAGGAGCCGCCGTGACAGCAAAACCGAGCCGCCAGCCGCTCATGCTGTACGACTTGCTGAAGGTGAATGCGGCAACGCACTGCTCCATCATGCCGGGCTGCTCCAGCAGCGAGCGGTGTCGACCGCGCCAGACCATGTGGCAGTAGGGCTCGTCACTGAAGACGGCGATGTCCTTGCCCCGAATCAGATCGGCAATCTGCCGGAGATCGTCTTCCGTGGTCACGCCTCCGGTCGGATTGTGGGGCGAGTTCATGAAGATCGCCTTGGGATTCGGCGCTTCGTTCAGGAACTTTTCAATCTCGCTGATGTCCGGGCGGAATTCATTGGCCTGCCGCAGGGCACTGAAGACAATGTTCGCCTGCCGCCGCTGCAGATTGGGGATGTACGTGGGGAAGTAAGGACTGAACACCAGCACGCTGTCGCCGGGATTCAGGAAGGCTTCACAGAAATATTGCTCGAAGACTTTGGCACCTGGGGCAGCCACAATGTTTTCGGCTTCTGCCGGAATCTGAAACTCCGACCGCACGAACTCCGCCGCCGCGGCCCGGAACTCGGGGAGGCCGGGCGAAGGGCAGTAGTGCGTCTGATTGGCCTGGATGGCTTCAATCCCGGAACTCTTGGCCGACGCTGTGCTTTCGAAAGGACTGTCGCCAATTTCCAGTTCCACAACGTCTTTTCCCGCCGCCTTCAGCTTTTTCGCCGCGGCCAGCACGGTGAAGGCCGTTTCAACGGAAAGAGATTGAGCAAACTTGCTGAGTGTGGCTGTCATGAGTCGGACTTCGAGTTGTGGCAAGAGATTCCAGCGAGCCGCGACGATAGGGGACGATGCAGGCGTTCGTCAAATTGAAGGCGGAGATTTTCACCGGGACAGATCCGAAGCAGCTGCTGGGCAAGGACCGGCTGCGGCGGATAGACTGGATCCGACGTAGTCCGGTTTCTCGCGAGGTGTGGATGATGACCTGTTGGCGAAGCCTGTTGCTGACGATCCTGCTGCTGTGTGAAGGCACTGCGAATGCAGCCGAGATCGATGACTGTCAGAAGCTGCTGCGAACCGGTGAGTTCGTCCTCTGCGAAGAAAAGACCGCTGCCGCTGTTGAGCGGGGTGTTTACGGGGAATCCTGGCATCAGATTCTGGCCGCGGCTCAGATGGAGCAGGGGAAGTATGACGCAGCCCTGCAAACGCTGACCACAGCACTCGAAAAGTACAGTTGGAGCATACGGCTGCGCTGGGATCTGATTCAGGCGGCTCGATATGCCGGGAAGCCGGAACTGGCGGAGCCGGCCTCAGCGGAAATCGCCCGGCTGGCGCAGTCGGCACCGTGGCGATATACCGATGCCGAGAATCTCGTCACGCTTGGCCGCTGGGCATTGGCGCATCGAGTGGATGCCAAGGACGTGCAGGAGAAATTCTTTCAGCGTGCGCGACGCAACAATCCGCTGCATCGCGAACCGCAACTGGCGCTGGGGCAACTGGCTCTCGACAAACGTGACTTTGAATTGGCCGCGGAAACCTTTCAGGCTGGACTCAAGCAGCATCCCGAGGATCCTGACCTGACGTTTGGACTGGCGCAGGCTCTGCTGGGCAGCGACCGCGATGCCGCGGTGGAATTGGTGACCACAACTCTGGAATTGAACCCCCGGCACGCACCAGCCTTGTTGTGGCGCGCCGACCGAGCCTTGGAGGCGGAGCAATATGATGTTGCTGATGTCGTGCTGGGCATGATCGAGGAGTTCAATCCACGTCATCCTGAGAAACTGGCATTTGATGCGGTGATCTCCATTCTTCATGGAGACATGAGCGCAGCCAATGAATTGCGGACGCTGGCTCTGTCGAGCTGGTCGACCAATCCGGTTGTTGACCATGTGATTGGCCGCGAACTCTCGCAGAAATATCGCTTTGCTGAGGGAGCGACCTATCAACAGCAGGCGCTGGAATTCGATGCCGGTTACCTGCCTGCACAAAAGCAATATGCACAGGACCTGTTGCGACTGGGACGTGAAGCCGAGGGCTGGCAACTGGCCGATCGGGCCGGGGCCGCCGATCCGTACGATGTGGAAATTTACAACCTGTTGAATCTGCGTGAAGAACTGGAACGCTTCACCACGCTGGAGGCCGAAGGACTGCGCGTTCGGATGGATCCTCACGAAGCTGCTGTGTACGGCCTGCACGTCGTTGAGTTGCTGACCGAAGCACGCACCGTGTTGGCCGAGAAGTATCAGGTGGAGCTCAAGGAACCGACTCTGGTTGAGATCTTCCCCGAGCCAGATGACTTTGCGGTACGGACCTTCGGGCTCCCCGGTGCGGGAGGATACCTGGGGGTTTGCTTCGGAAACGTGGTGACGGCGAACAGTCCGGCGTCGCAGGCCTCGCATCCAGTGAACCTTGAGTCGGTCCTGTGGCACGAATATGCCCACGTGATCACGCTCAACAAAACCCACAACCGCATGCCCCGCTGGCTGAGCGAAGGGATCTCCGTTTACGAGGAGCGACAACGCGATCCGCGATGGGGTGAAAAGATGACGCCCGCATATCGGCAGATGATTCTGGGGGGAGAGCTCACGCCGATTGCCGAACTCAGTGGAGCGTTCCTCGCGCCCAGGTCGGGCATGCATTTGCAGTTTGCCTACTTCGAATCATCGCTGGTGGTGGAACACATCATTGCACAGTACGGCTTCGAATCTCTGCTGAAGATTCTCGACGATCTCGCCGTGGGGATGAATGTGAATCAGGCGATTGAACGTCACACTGATGCCTTCCAGTTGCTGGAAGGAGAGTTCCTGGCCTACGCGCAACAGCTCGCCAGCGAATTTGGCAATGACGTCGACTGGAGTGATCCCCGGCTGGAGGCTGCCTCGCTCACCACGCCCGAAGCAATCACCCGCTGGGCAGCAGAACATCCACAGAACTACAACGGCCTGCGCACTTGCGCGGAGTTGTTTGTTCGTCAGGAGCAGTGGGGACAGGCATTGCCGTTGCTCAAGCAGGCGTATGAGCTGTTCCCTCTGGAAACGGGAGCGAACAGTTTGGCCTGGATGCTGGCTCAGGCGTTGCGTCACACCGGTGATGAAGCGGGCGAACGACGCATTCTGGAAGAGATTGCCCAGCGAGACGATGATCACGCTGCTGCCCTGCTGCGACTGCTGGAACTGGATCTGGCCGAGGAAAACTGGAACAGCGTTCAGAAGCATGCTCTGCAGGTTCGAGCGATCAAGCCGCTGATTGCTCAACCTTACGAGGCCCTGGCTCGCGCGGGCAGTGCCTTGAGGGAGGATGAACTCTCCCGAGCCGCGTTGACGTCTCTGTTGGCCCTCGATCCCGAAGATCCGGCGGACCTGCACTTCCGACTGGCACAGGTTCTGGTTCGACTTGATCAGAGGGAGACGGCAAAGCGTCATGTGCTGATGTCGCTGGAATTTGCCCCGCGTTATCGCGAGGCCCTGTCGCTGTTGCTGGAACTGCGTTCCGGGCAGGAAAACTCCAAATCGGATGAGGCGTCGACGACGAAGTCAAAGTGACCTCTGAGGCTCGCCAATATGGACGTTGACGTCGAACTCGCTAGGATGCGGTTTCGCCATTTCCTGATTCCAGAACTCGCCTGCGGAACTGAGGTCGCTCGATGAGAATTCCAGTCCACGCCATCGCTGTGTGCGTGCTCTTGCTGATGCAGGGACGCATTGCCCAGGCTGCTCCTCCGAATGTTGTGTTGATCCTCTCCGACGATCAGGCCTGGACCGACTACGGGTTCATGGGGCACGAGCATATTCAGACCCCACATCTCGACCAACTGGCTCGCGAGTCGCTGACGTTTACTCGAGGGTACGTGCCGGACAGTCTGTGTCGGCCCTCGCTCACAACAATCATCACCGGCCGTTACCCGCATCAGCACGGGATTGTCGGCAATGATCCTCCGCCTCCCGCCGATCTGGCCGATGCTCCCAAGGGGAAGGTCTTTCGCGATCCCCGGTATCTGGCGATCCGCAATCGGTACATCGAGCACATTGACGATGAACAGACGCTTCCCGACCTGCTCGCTGACTACGCAGGGTATCTGTCGCATCAGTCCGGAAAATGGTGGGAAGGGAACTTTTCGCGCGGGGGATTCACTCACGGAATGACCCATGGCGATCGCACACGTGGCGGTCGACATGGCGACCTTGGCCTGAACATTGGTCGTGAGGGACTGAAACCCGTGTTCGACTTTATGGACATGGCCCGGAAGGAAGAGAAGCCCTTCTTTGTCTGGTATGCCCCGTTCATGCCGCACACACCACACACGCCTCCGGAGAGGCTGCTGAACAAATACAAGGACAAAACGCCGCACCTCGCGGTTGCCAAGTACTGGGCCATGTGCGAATGGTTCGATGAAACGTGCGGCGAATTGATGGGGTATCTGGACGAACATCAGCTGGCCGAGAACACGATTGTCGTGTACGTATGTGACAACGGCTGGATCAATCGCGAGGACGTCAGTGCTTACGCTCCGAAGTCGAAGCGGTCGCAATATGATGGGGGCACCCGGACTCCGATTATGGTTCGCTGGAAAGGACACATCACGCCCCGGATGGATACGACGCATCTGGCCAGTTCCATCGACCTCGTCCCCACAGTGCTGGCCGCTGCCGGGGCTGCCGTGCCCGAATCGCTGCCGGGAATCAACCTCTGCGATGAGGCTGCGGTGGCGAAGCGGAAGGCGATCTTTGGCGAGATTCTTGAGCACGACATTCAGGATATGGACGATCCGGTGGCGAGTCTGCGGTTTCGCTGGGTGATTGACGGAACATGGAAACTGATTGTCCCGCATCCGGGACGCGAACCGAACGCGCCGGTCGAGTTGTACGATCTGGCCAGCGATCCGACCGAGGAGCACAATCTGGCCAGCCAGCAACCGGAGCGTGTGTCCGATTTGCGGAAGGAGATTGATGCCTGGTGGCCGGTTCACTGATGGCAGGACTCTGGATTGAGGCCGATGCATTGATTGAATGGAACCGACTGGGGCATGTGTCCGCAGCTCGACAAGCGAGGAGAAACGCGTGAGTGCTGCATCAAAGCCCCGACGTAAAGGGATCATTCTCGCCGGAGGGGCGGGGACGAGGCTGCATCCGATGACGACAGTCGTCAGTAAGCAGTTGTTGCCCATCTATGACAAGCCGATGGTCTTCTATCCGCTGAGCGTGTTGCTGCTGGCCGGAATCCGGGAGATCCTGATCATCAGCACTCCGGTTGATCTGCCGCTGTATCGCCGGCTGCTGGGGGACGGCTCCGACTGGGGCATCTCCTTTACCTATGCGGAGCAAGCGGAACCGCGAGGACTGGCCGAAGCCTTCCTGATTGGCGAGACGTTCCTCGATGGTTCACCCGCGTGTCTCGTGCTGGGAGACAACATTTTCTACGGGCACGACCTGCAGAAGCTGTTGCAGCGGGCTGATGAACGAGAGAGCGGGGCCACGGTGTTTGCCTATCGGGTTCGTGATCCGCAGCGGTACGGGGTTGTGTCGTTCGACGCCCAGGGGCGGCCGATCGATATCATTGAGAAGCCGGAACAGCCCAAGTCGCGGTTCGCCGTGACGGGACTGTATTTTTATGATTCGACCGTGGTGGAGATTGCCAGAGGAGTGAAACCCTCGGCCCGTGGTGAGCTCGAAATTACTTCGGTGAATCAGACGTATCTGGACCGCGGTCAACTCGCAGTCGAACGGATGGGACGCGGCTTTGCCTGGCTCGATACCGGCACCCCGTCATCGTTGCTGCAGGCGGGCAGCTACGTGGAGGCGATGGAGAGCCGGCAGGGGCAGAAGATCTGCGTGCCGGAAGAAATTGTCTGGCAACTCGGCTATATCGACGACGATCAACTGCGTCGACTCGCCGAACCGCTCGCCAAAAACGCGTACGGGGCCTATTTGCTGGACCTGTTGAAAGAGGGACGGGACCCCGGTTTGCTGCAAGGCTAAACTGCGGTTCCTCAGGGGTTGACCGGGACGCTCCAGCACGTAATCTCCCGGCAGACCACCACCGACTTTCCGATGTGAACGACAATGACGTCCAGTGATCCCCCGATGGAAACCGCTTCCGACTCATCCGGAAAATTCGCAGCCACGCTGCAGGTCCTCTGGAGCCGCCTGCAGCATTTCCTGGGGCTGATTCGCTTCAGCCACACGGTGTTTGCCCTGCCGTTTGCGCTGTTCGCTGCGTTGCTGGCCTGGCGGGATACTCCATTTCGGTTTTCCGACTTGCTCGGAATCGTGTTGTGCATGGTGTTTGCCCGGTCTGCGGCAATGGCGTTTAACCGGCTCGTGGACTGGAAAATCGACCGCGAGAATCCCCGGACCGAGACGCGTCATATCCCCGCCGGGGTGCTGTCGGTCCGCATCGTGACGACGTTTACCGTGTTGTGCAGCCTCGGCTTTATTCTGTCGACGCTGCTGTTCTGGCCCAATGAATTGCCGTTGGTTCTCTCGGGACCGGTGCTGGCATTCCTGCTGGGGTATTCGTATGCCAAGCGGTTTACAATGTGGTGCCATTACTGGTTGAGCGCTGCACTGATGCTCTCGCCAATTGCGGCCTGGATTGCGATTCGCGGGACCGTTGAGTGGCCTCCGGTGTTGCTGGCGGCGGTCATTTTCTTCTGGGTTGGCGGATTTGACATTCTGTACGCCACGCAGGATGCCGAGTTTGATCGGCAGCGGCGGCTGTTCAGCATTCCGGCGATGCTGGGGATCCCGCGGGCCCTGAAGCTGGCACTCTACAGCCATTTGATCACGATGGTCTGTCTGTTTCTGCTGTGGCGGGTGGCTGGAATGGGGCCGATTTTCCTGTTCGGAGTGACGGGCGTCTGCCTGCTGCTGCTGTACGAGCACTGGCTGGTTCGTCCCGATGACCTCAGCCGGGTCAACAAAGCATTCTTTCAGGTGAATGCTCTGATCAGCATCGGACTGCTGTTGATTGCTGCTCTCGACATCTGGTGGGCAACGCTCGGTCGGCAGCTGATTTCACCGGGGGCGTAGGTCAGCCTGAAGTGTGGTGATCGAACGAACAAGGGCTCGGCAAAATCGCCGAGCCCTTGTTCAATTCCAGTATGGCCGCGGGAGTTTACATCCCGATGCCGAGCTTCTTTTCCACGGCCTGCGAGAGTGTTTCGCGGACGAGTTCCACCGGAATGCGGTCGTAAACTTCGGCAAAGAAGCCTTCGACAATCATGTGCATCGCCTCGTATCGGGAGAGGCCTCGGCACATCGCGTACAGCACCTGTTCAGCATCGACCTGTCCGGCGGTAGCTCCATGAGTGCAGCGGACATCGTCGGCTTCGATCTCCAGGCCGGGAATCGCATCAACCCGGGCATCTTTGCTGAGCATTAAAGCGTCGTTCCGCTGATAGCCGTCGGTCTTCTGGGCCGGGCCATCCACCTTGATCATTCCGCGCCAGATGACGCGGGACTCATCTCGGCAGACTTCTTTGTACAGCAGGTCCGAATGCGTGTTCGGCTGATGATGAGTCTGCTGGGTGTAGTAGGAGAGGGTCTGACGATCGGTGGCGAAGGTCACGCCGTTCACCTGAGCATCAGCACCGGGGCCGTCGAGATGCACGTCCTGATGAATGTGCGACAGTTTGGAACCCAGTGCCCCCACGGTCCATTGCAGCATGCCATCACGAGCCACGCGGCCCGACTGGTGAGCGAAGTGCCGAACCTTGGTGTTCCAGTTCTGAAGCTGGACATACCGCAACCGGGCCCCCTGTCCAACAAGCAACTCCACAGCACCGACGTGCAGACCTTCGGTGTCCGGTGACGTCGACGACGTTTCTTCCAACAGTGTGGCGACCGCCCCGTCTTCCAGGATGATCAGTGTGTGGCTGAAATCAGCTGCTCCGGGCTGTTGCAGTCCAATGAGACTGTACAAAGGGACATTAATCTCCACGTTGCGAGGCACGTACAGAACCGTTCCGCCGGTCCAGTAGGCCGCGTGCCATGCGGAGAATCGGTCCGCCTTGGGATCGATGGCCTTTTTGAGAAAGTACGGTTCCAGGGTTTCGCGGTGCTGGACGAGCAGGGTGGCCAGATCTCCGAACAGCACACCTTTGGCGGCCAGATCTTCGTTGAGGGAGGACTGGACGCATTGACCGTCCACATGGGCTACGGTGCCGGCGAATTCGCCGCGATCCTGCATCAGTGTTGAAAAACTGGCTGCACTGCCGGCTCCGGAGGCCATCAGGGCGTATTTCTCCGGACGCAGAGTTCGCAGGTCGACCCGTTTGTACTCTTCCGGGTCCAGTTCGGTCTGGAGTAGATCCTGGTAGGTGCCGAACGCCTCCCGGCGCTGGGAACGGACCCATTCCGGGTCTTCGCGGCGGGCCAGAAAGTCTTCGAAGGCAGGGGAGGCAAACCCCTTAAGCGGTGCTGTCATGGTATTCATTGTTCGAGGGTCGATCACTGGATGGAAAGTCACAGGTCGAAAAGCGGGGAAGTCTCCTCCGCACTTCCAGATGATAGGCTCCGGGCGTCTGGATTGCATGTTTACGGCAGGGAAATGGAAAAACTGGGAACCTGAGTCGCCTGCGACGGGAATGCTGAAGGCCTGCCGGCGTGTGAAAACTGCCGATTACGCTGGATCAGGCTGGCGATGGATGACACAGGCCCGGGATCAAAAACGGCAGACCTCGCCGGTTGAGGGGGACGGTTCCGCTGCTGTCGGCAGGATTTGCGACAGCGCGGGGCAAATGACGAAATGTCACGGCTTGCCGCTGGACTCCAAACTGGCCTGTTCGATATCAACCCGCCACCCATCGCGATTCGAACTCACCGCCAACTGGTGATTGCGAATCACTCGGTGCCACAACTCAACACCATTTGCCTGCCGCCTCACTTGGGGCGACAGGGCGACTCGGACGCTGCTTCGTGTGACACGAATCAGAGGCTGAGTTCGCTGCCTTCGGGCTCATTTGGGCTGGGGCACTTCCCGGCACCAATTCATTGTCCACTTTGTCCATCTCATGAATCTGCCCGTGTCGGCTTTGCGTCAGCGAAGCTTGAAGGGCTTTCAGTACGCCGAAAGGACTCCTGTGAAAATGTGTCGATCAGCGGAACCTTAACAATTCGTTTCAGTTGGAGGACGTTGCGGACCGATACCAAAGATGCCGATTGGTCCGTCTCGTTTTCTGTGGAGTCTGGGAACGCTGCGGCGTTGTCGGATTCCGTTCAAGATTTCAGTGCAGGCACACCATGGATATGAGTGTCCCACGAGTTGACGGCCCGATCAGTGTGTTGGGACCGCGGTTGCAGTGGCCACGGAGGATTGCATGACCATGAAGGTCGAAGTGGATATTCAACAAGTCTGGACAGCCTTCAAAGCTGATCAGTCGAGTCAGGAACTGCGAAATCGACTGATTGAGCGGTATTTCCCACTCGTCCGATTCAATGCCGAACGCGTCTGGGCAAAACTGCCGGACGGGGTCGATCTCAACGATCTGATCTCCGCCGGAGTGTTTGGACTGATGGACGCGATCGAGGCCTTCGATCTGGAACGTGGCGTCAAGTTTGAGACGTACTGCGTCCCCCGGATCCGCGGAGCCATGCTCGACGAACTGCGAACGATGGACTGGGTTCCCCGTCTTGTTCGCAGCAAGGCCAGCAAGCTCGAAGCGGCCCGCAAGCAGGTGGAAGCTCAGGTGGGGCGTCCGCCGACGGATCGCGAACTGGCCATGAAAATGGAAATGTCGCTCGACGACTTCCAGCGCATGAAAACAGAAGCCAGCGCCGTCAATCTCGTCAGCCTCAATAAGAAGTGGTACGAGACCGACAGCTCTAAGGATGTTCGCGAAGTGGACATCGTAGAAGACCAGAAGGGGGAAGATCCCACCTTTGGCATTCAGAAGCGAGATCTGATGCGACTGGTCACCAAGGGCCTCAATCGCAACGAACGCCTCATCATCATTCTGTATTACTACGAAGAATTGACGATGAAGGAAATCGGCCAGACGCTCGGCCTTTCGGAAAGCCGCGTCAGCCAGATGCATTCGAGCATCGTGGCTCGTCTGAAGGAACAATTGCATCGCCGGCGGCCTGAATTCGCCTAGGTACGTTGCAGTCCCCATGAATTAAGCCGTCGGTCTGGAGCTTTCCACCGACGGTTTTTTCATGCGCGGTCCGACCAGCGCTGTGGATGAATCTGAAGGGGGCCTCGGTTCGCCCGTTCGGACAAACGCAGTCCGTTGAGCATTGAAGGAGCTGCGCTCCACGGGAAATGGCTCCGCCTTCGATGAGAGAACGTGCGGACAGGTCAACGCATTGCACTCTCAATCGGGGCCTCTGGCCCTTAAACAGTCAACGATACCAACAAAGCCCTGATTTCCGAGACCTGATGGCTGCTGAAGAGGTGCGACTCCTGATATCATGCAGGACTGCCCACTGATTCATCACGCCGAAAGGAACCGGCATGGCCCGGAAGAAGTCGAAAGCTGCGGAGGCAGCTGCACAAGCCGCTGAATCCACCCCCAGGAAGAAAGCCGCGCCGAAGCGCGCGGCTAAGAAGGCTGCGCCTAAAAAAGCGTCAGCCAGGAAGACTGCGGCGAACAAGTCCGGAGAGGACGCAGGCAGCAAGCGGAAGGTCAGGTCCACTCTCCCGGCGTGGACACCGCCACCACCAGCGGCTCCCGAAGTTCTGGAACGTGTGGAAGCAGAGACTCAGCGTCTCGGACGCGATCTGTGGGGCCATCTCGACCGCCGCCAGCCCTCGGTCTTCGAGCGGCGCTGGTGGCTGGATCACATCCTGAAATGGGCGATGCAGGATGAGTCGGTCAAAGTGCAGATGTTTCGCTTTGTCGATGTGCTGCCGATGCTCAAAACGAGCGAGTCAATCGCCAGGCACCTCAAGGAGTACTTTGACGAGGTCGCCACGCATCTTCCGCTGGCGGTGCGACTGGGACTCGAAGTCTCCGAGCCTGATTCGCTGTTGGGCAAGGCCCTCGCGGTCAATGCCCGTACAAATGCCCGCAAAATGGCGGAGCGTTTCATCACCGGCAGCAATTCCAACGAAATCTTCCAGAGTGTGACCAAGCTGCGCAAGCAGGGAGTGGCTTTCACGCTCGACCTGCTCGGTGAAGCGGTTGTGAGCGAAGACGAAGCCGACGCTTATCAGCAGGCTTACCTCAACCTGATCAACGAACTCGCACCGCTGGTCGACAACTGGCCACACGATGAGTTGCTGGATCATGATGACCATGGGGCGATTCCACGGGCTCAGGTGTCGCTGAAGTTGTCGGCCCTGTACAGCCGGTTCAAGCCCATCGATCCGGAAGGATCGTCGGAGGGTGTGAAGAAGCGGCTGCGTCCGATCTTTCGGGCCGCACGAAAGCGACATGTGCATGTGCATGTGGACATGGAGCACTATGCATTCAAGGATCTCACACTGCAGATTTTCAAAGAGATCTGCAGCGAAGACGAGTTCCGCGACTGGCCCGATTGCGGCATCGTGATTCAGGCGTACCTTCCCGAGGCGGAACGCGACCTGCACGACCTGCGACAATGGGTCGAGGAGCGGGGAACACCGGTTTGCGTGAGGCTGGTGAAGGGGGCCTACTGGGACTACGAAACCGTTGTTGCGGAGTATCGCGGCTGGCCCTGTCCGGTCTATCGGGAAAAGTGGCAATCCGATGCCAACTTCGAACGTCAGACTGAATTTTTGATGCGAAATCGCGACTGGTTGCGACCGGCGATTGCTTCCCACAATCTCCGCAGCCTGGCGCACGCCATTTCCTGGGCCGCCGAATTGAATGTGCCCGAAGATGCGTGGGAAATTCAGATGCTGCATGGCATGGCCGATGAGCAACAGCACCTGTTCAGTCAACTCGGTTATCGCGTACGCGTGTATGCCCCGTTCGGCGAGTTCCTGCCGGGCATGGCGTACCTCGTGCGTCGACTGCTGGAGAATACCTCCAATGATTCATTCCTGCGTCACGCTTACGAACGCGATGCCGATAT
>JAGQPW010000077.1 GCA_020426515.1 Planctomycetaceae bacterium
CGCATCACATTACTGCCCTCCGGGCTTCGCTGCGCCTACAGCCCCAGATCCTGTTTGACCGCGGCAAATTGCTCCACCGCGAACTGCAGGTCTTCCCGCGTGTGGGCCGCTGACATTTGCGTGCGGATGCGGGCCTGTCCTCGCGGCACCACCGGAAACGAAAACCCGATCACATACACTCCGCGATTGAGCAGGAGTTCCGACATCTTTCCCGCCAGTGCTGCATCACCCAGCATCACCGGAATGATGGGATGTTCACCCGGCAGCAAGTTGAACCCGGCTGCTGTCATAGCCTCGCGGAAGAACGCTGAATTCTCATGCAGCCGGGCACGCAGGTTGTTCGAGTTCCGAATGAGGTTCAGTGCCGTGAGCGAAGCCCCGGCAATCGGTGGAGCCAACGAGTTGCTGAACAGGTACGGTCGCGAGCGTTGTCGCAGCAGATCGATGATTGGCTTGTGTCCGGACGTATATCCCCCGCTGGCACCACCCAGTGCTTTGCCCAAAGTTCCCGTCAGTACATCAATTCGCTCGCTGACTCCAAAGTGTTCCGGCGTGCCACCTCCCCCCGGTCCCATGAAGCCAACGGCGTGTGAGTCATCGACCATCACGAGGGCATCGTACTTGTCGGCCAGTTCGCAGATGGCTGGCAGGTTCGCGAGGTAGCCATCCATCGAGAAGACACCATCGGTTGCAATCATCCGAAACCGGGCGTCTTTCGCTGCTTTCAGCTTCTCTTCCAGATCGGCCATATCGTTGTTGCGGTAACGGAACCGCTGGGCCTTACACAGCCTCACACCGTCGATGATGCTGGCATGGTTCAGCTCATCGGAAATGATGGCATCTTCGGCTGAAAGCAGTGTCTCAAACAGCCCACCGTTCGCGTCGAAGCAGGACGAGTACAAGATCGTGTCGTCCATCTGCAGGAACTCGGACAGTTGCCGTTCCAGCTGCTTGTGGACATCCTGTGTGCCGCAGATGAAGCGGACTGAGGCCATGCCATAACCCCACTGGTCGAGTGCTGCATGAGCGGCCTGCACCACCTCGGGATGATCGGCCAGGCCCAGATAGTTATTCGCGCACAGGTTGAGTACCTGCCTGCCCCCACTCACCTGCAGGTGCGGTTCCTGCGGCGACGTAATCACCCGCTCCGGCTTCTCCAGCCCGGAGCTGCGGATGTCTTCAAGAACCTGTTCGACATGGGAGAGGTAGCGGCTGCTCATGGCAATGCAGATACTGTCGGGAGGAACGCGAATGGGGTGGACTTTGCGTCACTGGAGTATACCGTGTCCTCAACGGACAGTATTCCCCGGCCAGTGGTTCCCCGCGTTTTCAGACTCCCAGTAGATACGGGCATCCCGCGAAACCGGGTCTGACACCCCAACTCGCCTGCTGCCCTCAATGTCACACACTTTAGTGCCACACACTTTGAAATGACGAACACGCGCAGGATTCTGCTGACCGGCTTTCCCCCGTTTCCCGGTCGACCGATCAATCCGACGCAACAACTGGTCGAAGCAATCAGGCTGCAGCAGGTGAGTATTCCGGTGGGCCTGAATGTGCATGCCGCTCTCGTTCCCTGCGCGTATCGCGATGTCGAAACCGAGTTCCAAAGCCTTGTGGAACAGTTCGAACCGGACCTCGTACTCGCCTGCGGAGTCGGTCACAGCGGAGCCCTGCTGCATCTGGAGCAGCAAGGCCTGAATCTCGACGATGCGCAGGTGCCCGACAATGCTGGAGAAACCCGCAACCGGCAGGTGATCATCCCCGGCGGCCCCGAGACTCTCCCGGCGACGATTGATGTCATCGCCCTGCATCGGGAACTTGATGCGGCTGGCGTCTCCGTCACATTGAGCAACTCAGCCGGACGTTACCTGTGCAATCATCTGCTGTACTTCGGTCTGCATCTTGCACGGCAACATCCTCGCCCCTACAAGATGACCTTCGTCCATGTCCGCCCGCTCGATCGAACCGGCGGAGAAAATGAAGTGAGCTTTGAAACGCTCGTGCAGGCCATGGAAATCCTGCTGCATCGACTGACCGCGCTCGGCGAGTGATTTCACCGAAGTCTACAGCGGGGAGTTCGTGGCCATCAGGCACGGTGCCTCCCCAATGAAAAAGGCTTCTGGTTCACCATACCGGTGAGCCAGAAGCCAGAGACGTTGCACGCAACTGAGGGCCATCAGGCCGAATTATTCAGGGCGTCGAGGACGATCACTTTCGGGGGCTGGGCGATCACCTTCCGGACGAGGCCGTGCCCCCTCAGGACGTGGGCCGCCTTCGCGAGCCGCAAAGGCCGAGCGAAGTTCTTCGACAGTCACAAGTCCGTTGCCATCAGCATCAATCCGGGAGAAGTTCTCTCGCATCCGCTCGGGAGCTTCATCTTTCGAGAGCTGACCATCCTTGTTGGTGTCGAATCGCTCGATAATTCCACCGACATCGGGGCGTCCTTCACCACGTGGGCGATCACCCTCAGGGCGTGGACGGTCACCTTCGCCACGCGGCCGGTCTCCTTCACCACGCGGACGGTCACCTTCACCACGCGGACGGTCACCTTCACCACGCGGACGGTCACCTTCCATACGAGGGCGATCTCCTTCGCGAGGACCGCCAGCCATTGGGCCGCCGGGGAACCCCATCAGTTCGGGCATATCCAGTTTGCCATCCTGGTTGTGATCCAGTTCCGCAAAGATTTCCGCAGCGCGAGCCAGTTCATCACGGCTCAGGACTCCGTCGTCATTCTTGTCGAGCAGCCGCACGAACGCTGGACCGCGGCCCATCATCGGAGGCCGATCCCCCCCGGGTCGTCGGTCCCCGAACGGTCGGTCTCCCTCAGGGCGGCGTTCACCTTCCATACGAGGTCGATCCCCTTCAGGGCGACGATCTCCTTCTGGACGGGGACGATCCCCATCACGCGGACCAGCCTGTTCCATGGCGGCCATCAGTCGATCAAGCGGAATTTCATCCTGACCGGCCTGATCGAAGATCCGCCCCATCCGCTCCCGCAGCTGTTCGGGAAGTTCTTCGCGTGAAATCTTGCCATTGCCATCGCGGTCGAGACGCTTCAGGAATTCACCCCGATTTGCATCGGGTCGACCGGCGGCCATCATCTGGCGGAATCCCTGCGCGAGGTCGTCACGGGTCAACTCGTCTTTGCCGAGCGCGTCGAACATGCGCCCCATCCGCTCGCGAGCCTCTTCAGGCAGTTCATCGCGGGTGAGCTTGCCATCTTTATTGCGATCCATCCGTTCAAACATCTGGCCGGGATTAAAGTCACCCCGCCCCTGTCCTCGTGGACCTCCGGGAGGAGGACCGGTTGGTTCCGTCTGATCCCTGGTACCAGCCTGAAACTCTTCGGCGGTCAGGACACCATCATTGTTCTTGTCACCCACGCGAACCATCCGCTCAAAGAAGCGTGCCTGCTCCTCGGAGACTTCGCTGGCCTCCAGCTTGCCATCGCCGTTCTTGTCGAGCGACTTGAAGAGATCCGCACTGCCCTGTCCATCCTGAGCACCAGCTGTCCCTGCCAGACTGCCCGCAGCAATGCACGCTGCCAACCAACGCCAACGTCTCATGATCCACTCCAGCTGAACGCTTTGGGAAAGAGGTGTCTTTCTGAACTGCCCGCGACCCATGTCCCGCAAACAGCGGGTTCACCGGACATCGTCGCCTGACCAGTTCATGAAACCCCGCCCCACACACAGAGTTTCGCACGATTGTGAGACTTCTGCACCGTGAGCCCCGAATTGCGCACACAAGCCTTGTCGGGGCACTGAGTTGCACCGAACCAACCTGCGTTGCGCGACCGCAGCCGAACGAACTTACGCGTTCTCTTCCGGCAGGTCGAGTTTGATGTGCAGGTCTCGCAGCTGGCGGGCATCAACTTCGGAGGGAGCACCGAGCATCAGATCCGAGGCACGCTGCGTCTTGGGGAAGGCAATCACGTCGCGGATGTTGTCGCAACCGGCGAACAGCATCACCCAGCGATCGAGACCGAGAGCAATCCCCCCGTGCGGCGGGGCTCCGTACCGCAGGGCGTTGAGCAGGAAACCGAATCGGCGTTCCGCTTCGTCGGGAGTAATGTTCAGCAGGTCGAACACCCGCTGCTGAATGGCAGGATCGTGAATA
This sequence comes from Planctomycetaceae bacterium, assembly GCA_020426515.1. Taxonomy (GTDB): domain Bacteria; phylum Planctomycetota; class Planctomycetia; order Planctomycetales; family Planctomycetaceae; genus JACKHO01. The sequence goes on from JAGQPW010000077.1 coordinate 4,126, forward strand.
CGGATACTGCCGCTGGCCGCTTCGTACCCGTTGCAGACAAGGTCGTAGGACTGGGCCCGAATCTTGCCGGGATCGGTCTGGAAGTAGCCTTCGTCTTCGGGACGCACGGCACAGAACGGATGGTGTTCGGCGTCCCAGCGGTTCTCTTCCGCATTCCAGGTGAACAGCGGGAAGTCGACCACCCACAGGCAGCTGATCGCCTTGGGGTCGTACAATTGCTGATCCTTACCAACGAAGTTTCGCAGCGCGGCCAGGGCAGCGCAGGAGACTTTCCAGGTATCAGCGACAAAGACCAGCAGGTCGCCATTCTCGCCTTGCATGCGGGCAATGATCGCCTGCTGCTGTTCGTCGTTGAAGAACTTGGCAATGGAGGAATCGAGCTTGCCATCGGTGACCTTGAAGTAGGCCAGCCCCTTGGCTCCGTACTCGCCGACAAGTCCCTTCAGGTCGTTGTCGAGAATGCGGCGGCTGTACTTATCCGCCCCACCCTTAATGCACAAACCCCGTACGAAGTTGCCGGCTTCAACGGTGTTCTTGAACACGCCGAAGTCGCTGTCGCCCACGAGATCACTGATATTGGCGATCGGCAGGTCGAACCGCAGGTCGGGCTTGTCGGTGCCGTACTTTTCCATCACCTCAGCGTGCGTGTATCGCGGGAGAGGAGTCGGGAAGTCGATCCCGCGAGCCGATTTCACCATGGCCTTAACCAGACCATCGACCGTATCCAGAATGTCGTCGTATTCCACGAACGCCATTTCGATGTCGATCTGTGTGAATTCCGGCTGCCGATCGGCACGCAGGTCTTCATCGCGGAAGCAGCGGGCGATCTGGAAGTAGCGATCGTAACCAGCCACCATCAGAATCTGTTTGAACAGCTGCGGCGACTGCGGCAATGCGTAGAAGCTGCCTTCATGCACGCGGCTGGGGACGAGGTAGTCGCGGGCCCCTTCGGGCGTGCTGCGTCCGAGAATGGGGGTTTCGATTTCAAGGAAGTCAAGGTTGTCGAAGTAGTCGCGAACAGCCTTGGTCAGTTTGTGACGCAGGATCATGTTCCGCTGCAGGGCGGGTCGGCGCAGGTCGACGTAGCGATGCTGCAGGCGGAGTTCCTCGTTGGGCAGCGTCTCCCCACGTGGTTCGAAAGGGGGAGTGCGGCTCTTGTTGAGGAGCACAACCGTCTTTGCCAGCAGTTCAATCTCACCGGTCGAGAGCTTGGGATTGATGTTCCCTTCCCCCCGGGAGACGACTTCGCCGGTCACCTGAACCACATCTTCGTGACGTAGCTCCTGGGCGATTTCCTGAATCTCGCTGGCGGTATCGAGCTTAAAGGAGACCTGCGTGATGCCGTATCGGTCGCGCAGATCGATGAAGACCACGCCCCCGTGGTCACGGTACTTGTCCACCCAGCCCGCCAGAGTCACGGTCTGCCCGACGTGAGCAGAATTCAGTTCGCCACAAGTCTTGGTGCGTAACACCGCTGTATTCCTGATGTTGAGTCACGCCCACCGAACCAGGTCGGAGGCATGCAAGTCGAGACATACGGAGACCATCACTCCGTCAAGTCTGAAAGCGAAGAAGTGTAGAACGTCGGACTACCTCGCGAAAGGAAGGTTTCGCGGATTTGCCCGTCCGGCTGCTTCAGGCACCCCGAATTGCCAATCCGGAAAATTCTCCCTCGTGCAGACCCGCGAACGGCAACGATTCATATGTTCTGGGCAATTCGATCCGAACGTAACGAGCACCGCGGGCGTCCCCACGGCGAGAAAGAGACTTCGTGTGAATTCGGCCAATGCCCGCCTGCGAAATCACCGATACACGATAAGCAGGGGAAGCGCAGGGTGGTCACCCAGACCGTTCTTCCCCTCGCCGATCAGCAGCTCCTGCGGAAAGACACTCGTATGTCCGGCAACCTGAATGTGTTGGCACTTGTCAAAGACGGCGAACGGTACGTGTTCACGTACGACGATTCGAGCGTGCCGCAGCTGCTTCAGACCCTCGGACGCTACGCCGCTGATCCCGAACTGAATTTCAGCTGGTACGACGCAGCTGTGCTGAGTCAACGTGTTCGCAGGCTGAAGGAGACTTCCTGCCCCGCACCGACCAGCGCCCCAATTCGACGGATCGCGTAAAACTTCCGAGCGTGCTGCATGGAATCGGCGATTCAAGGCTTCCTCAGATCATTGCGTCTCGAACGTAATGCCTCCGAATTGACGCTCAAGTCCTATCGTGAGGACTTCAACAGCTTCTCGGACTACCTGCAGGACCGCGTCGGGGCAATTCCCGAGCCTCACCAGATTACCATGCCCATTCTGCGTGGCTACGTGGCGTACTTGCACGAGTGCCAGTACGCCCGCTCCACCACAGCTCGCCGCCTGGCATCGTTACGCAGTTTTTTTCGGTACGCCACGCGTGAAGGACTCACGCCCGCTAATCCAGCCATCGCCCTCCGCACTCCGCGTGTGGGGAGAAAACTGCCGCACTTTCTGACGACTGATCAGGTCGCCACCCTGCTGGAGGCCCCGCCAGCCAACACGCCCATGGGACTGCGCGACCGGGCCATTCTGGAAACACTGTACTCAGCGGGCCTGCGTGTTGCCGAACTGGTCGGACTGAACCGCGACGACTGGGATCGTGGTGCCAACATTGTACGAGTCTTCGGCAAAGGCAAGAAAGAACGGATTGCTCCCGTGGGCAGCTATGCCGCCAAAGCCCTCACCCGCTGGCTGGAGATGCGGCAACTCGGCCCTCGAGCCAACCTCGCCGGTGGTGGTCCGCTGTTCACGAACAAGTTCGGCAATCGGCTGACAACACGCAGCATCGGGCGGATGCTGGAAAAGTACATTCGGCAGGCGGGCCTGGCGTCCATCACATCGCCGCACACGCTGCGACACAGCTTTGCCACGCACCTGCTGGATGGAGGCGCAGACCTCCGCAGCGTGCAGGAATTGCTGGGGCACAAGAGCCTGACTACGACACAAATCTACACGCATGTCAGCACGCGGCGGCTTCGCGAAACGTACGAACATGCCCACCCGCACTCCGAACAGAACTGAGAATCCGGTCGCCAGAGTGAATCTGGCGATTGGTTCCCGATCAAATCCGGAGTCGAGAACGCTTGACATTGCCTCACGCAAGAATGATCATCGCACTTCGTGATTCGTGTAATTGTGGATTTGTGAGTAGTTTACGGTCCGGTGAGGGGAAAATGCCCCGGACTCGATTCACGTGTTCCACCCCGTGTTGGAGAGGAAAGCGAGATGGCCGCAGGACAGCGTAAGCTGGATATTGAGCAGATCGGTGATGTGACCGTCGCTCGCTTTGTTGACAAGAAGATTCTGGACGAAAACAACATCCAGATTATTGGCAATCAGTTGTTTGGCCTCATTGAAGAGGACGGACGCAAGAAAATCGTCCTGGATTTCACCAATGTGGAATACCTGTCCAGCGCCGCACTGGGCAAGCTGATCACCCTCGACAAGAAGGTGAAGACCGCAGCGGGGAAGCTCCGTCTGTGTTCCATTCGCCCCGATATCTATGAAGTCTTTGCAATCACCCGGCTGAACAAGCTGTTTGATATTCGAGACGACCAGGAAGCCGCACTCGCAGGTTTCTAGAGCGTCCTCAAGCCTGCCCCATGGCCAGGGCCAATTGGCCGTGAGGGCAGACCAGTGGCGTAGAGCGGGCCAGAGTTCGGAAGCCAGCAGGTACACCTGTACTGCTGGTGAATTTTCAATCCGAAACCTGACAGCCGCATTTCGAGACCATGACGACTGGACCATTTCACCTTGAGGTCACCCTCCCCAGTGACATTCAGCGCGGACTGCAGGTGCAGGAACAGATTCTCGTCGAACTGCATCGCCGAGGCTACGGCGAACACGATTGCTTCTGCGTGCGGCTGGCACTGGAAGAAGGAATCATCAATGCAATCAAACACGGCAATAAGTTTGACGCAGCCAAGTCCGTGAAAATCGTCGCAACCGTCTCCGACACAGAAGCGAACTTCCTGATCGAAGATGAAGGAACGGGCTTTCGCCCCGAAGAAGTCCCGGACCCGACTGCCGATGAGAACCTTGAAAAGCCGAGCGGACGCGGCCTCATGCTGATGCGGTCGTTCATGTCTGCCGTGGACTACAATCAGCGCGGGAACCGGCTGACCATGAGCAAGGCCCGCACGCGTGACAGCTGAAACGCCTCACGCCCGCCGCTCGTGACACTCGGTCTTCAGTGACGGAAGTTGCCACGAATTCCCATGTCACAACTGCTGATCATCTTTGCCAAACAGCCAATGCCGGGCTGCGTTAAGACGCGACTCGGCGCTGTCATTGGGATGTCACAGGCAGCAAAACTCTATGCGGCCTTCTGTGAGGATCTGTTCAGCCGGCTGCAGGATCATCCCTGGAATCGCGTCATCACATTCGCCCCGGCGGACGATGCAACCGAAGCATTCTTTCGAAATTGGACCGGCGCACATGAAGTCTTGTGGAGGCAACCGGCAGGTCATCTTGGTAACCGGCTGACCGACTGCTTTTCACAAGGTTTCGATGAAGCATCACGAGTCGTCATCATCGGCTCCGATGCCCCGACCCTCCCCGCCGAGTTCATCAGCCAGGCATTTGCAGCTCTCGAACACGTCGACTGCGTGCTGGGCCCAACGATGGATGGCGGGTATTACCTCGTCGGTTTGCGACGGCCACTCCCGGAATTGTTTACCGAGATCGACTGGAGCACGTCCACAGTCCTGCAGCAGACGATTGATCGCCTGGCTGCGGTCGAGGGGAGCCTGCACCTGCTTCCGCCATGGTATGACGTCGACGAGGCCCGTGATCTCGACCTGCTGCGCGGACACCTGCGGGCCATGGAACTGGCAGAGCAGCAGTGCCCCGCCCCACGAACTCTGCAGTGGCTCACATCGCACGAGAGCTGAGTCGGTCGCGAATCTCAGTCTGATTCCGTCGATTCGTCGGCAGGGATAACTGCCAGAAGGTCGGCGGCCGAGCGTGCCCGCTTGGCGAGCAGTTCGTCCAGCCAGCTGTCGTCTTCGCCGTCGTCGTCTTGCGGCCGAGCCCCACTGAGCATTTCGAACTCGACCTGATCCTTCTTCAATACGCCGAGGTAAGCCCGAGGCAGCCGACACGTGTAGACCACGCGATTGTCATCCTCGTAACTTGTCTCCTCAATCTCTGCATGCTCGACCAGAAAGCCATGCAACCGTCCGTCTGAAACGGAGGCCTCAATCTTCAGATCGAGATACCCGTCGGCCAGTCGATCGGCCACTTCAGTCGTCAGTCTCCGCAGTCCGTGCCTGGTTTTGGCGCTGATCGCAAACGAATTCGGGTACCTGGCCCGCAGCACATCCACACAGGAGCGGTCCGTGACGGCATCGAGCTTGTTGAGCACGAGCAATGTATTCGTCGTGTCGACACCGATCTCTTCGAGCACTTCGTTGACAGTCTGAATGTGTTGCGCGGCCTCCGGGTGGCTGCCATCCACCACATGCAGCAGCAGATCGGCATGTCGTGCTTCTTCCAGTGTGGACCGAAACGATGCGACCAGATGGTGCGGCAAGTTGCGAATGAAACCGACCGTATCACTCAACAGGACATCTCCCCAGTGAGGAATAGCCCAGCGTCGCGTACGGGTGTCGAGTGTCGCAAACAGCTTATCGGCGATGTACACGTCCGCTCCGGTGAGCGCGTTCATCAGCGTGCTCTTGCCAGCGTTCGTGTAACCGACCAGAGACACCGTCTTGTGCTGCTGCCGTCCCGCCACGAGTTGCTCGCGACGCTTCTCCACATCGCCCAACTTGCGTTTCAGTTCGGAAATTCGCTTGTCGACAAGTCGACGGTCCGTTTCCAGCTGCTTTTCACCAGGCCCTTTGCCACTCCCGATCCCCCCCTGAATTCGCTCCAGGTGAGTCCACATCCGAGTCAGACGCGGACGCATGTAGAGCAATTGGGCCAGTTCGACCTGCAATTTGGCTTCATAGGTGCGGGCGTGGGTCGCAAAGATGTCGAGGATGACTTCACTGCGGTCCACCACCTGCGTCTTCGTCTCTTCTTCAAGGTTCTTGCCCTGAGACGGAGAGAGGTGACTGTCGAAAACAATCAGATCCGCCCCGGTGAGACCGATCAGCTGCTTCAGCTCCTGCACTTTTCCGGAACCGATATATGTCGCCGGGTCGGGACGTTCCCGCGACTGAACAACGGTTCCGACAACTTCGGACCCGGCGGTCGTGACCAGTCCGGTCATTTCATCCAGAGCATGCTCCCGATCCACCTTACTTCCCGCTTCGATCATCGTCACCAGGACACATTTTCGAGCGTGGACTTTCAACTTGTCGCGTTGTGGTTCGGCCAAGATTTCCCTGTGGGTTAAGCCTGAATTGCATGCCTGTCGAGAGGACACATCCTCCCACAAGCAATTCTGGACGTCCAGCGCATGAGGTCAAGAGGCTGTCCTGCCCCACGTCAGCGATTTCCGGAGACAGCGCCCCCTGCGAACCGCCACAACGGCAGTCCATTCGTCCCTGATACCAGACCCACAATCCCAGCGGCGGGTTCTCTGGAATTTACAACGAATTCCCAACCCGCAGTTCATCGCCCCGCTGCTGCAGGATTTCCTCCGCAAGCTGCTCCAGGCAATAACCACGAACCACCGTGACGTAAGGGCGGCGCACCTGCAGGCAATAGGTCCGGATATCATCGGCGTGACCGTGGCCAACCCAGCGGACCAGAATGAGTACAACAGCAACTCCCGGAGCCTGCACGATCTCCTGAAACTTCAGGGTCGCTTCGTGTTCTCCAATCGTTTCCCAAACCAGCTCACTGAGCCCCAGCGATTCCTGAAGCCACTTGTGCGTGCGGGGACGCGGTGCCCCGCCAATTATCACGACCTTACGTCCCGCAAGCAGCTGGGCCGCCCGCTGCACGTTGTGCGACAACTCCGGTGATCCGCGCAGAGCTTCATCAGCCTCCCGATCCGCGACGGATCGGTCAATCGCCGCCAGAACCTTTCGCATGCTTCGCGATTCCAGGAGCCCCGTCGGCATTTGATCAACCGAGCCGGCAAGGACCTCATGCAATTCCCGATGGCACGGAGCCACCTGTTCATCCTGAACCAGCTCATCCACATCCGCGACGACCTGCTGCCAACGTTCCAGGTTCTGCTCCGCACCGTCGATGTTTGTCGCCAATCGGCGCTGAATCCGATCCAGAATGCGGTTGATGCGACGAGGCCGACGCAGTTCGTACAACTTTTCGCCAAGTTCCCGCTTGAGCTGCTGCAGTTTCTGGAGATCAATCGGTTCCATCGACATGAGTTGCCGCTCGACAACGCTGTCCGGCTCCTCAACAAGCCCCTGCAGCCACCGAAGCACCTGTCGCGACTGTGGGGCGTCGGTCACCTGACCTGCCCCCGCCGAACGGACGGCTGCGAGTCCTCGGGCGAAGAACAGCACCCCGTGCCGCAAATGCGATTTCCAGGCAGCCTGCCCTGCCGGAAGTTCTCGAAGCGTTTCCAATACGTAGTCAGCAGCCTCGGCCAGGCAGTCCTGAGCAGTGGCCAGCGCGCCGGGCTCCTCCTCCGGAGCGTCCTGCTTCGCAGATTCACTGGATTTGCGGGCGAAGTTGCGAATGTCTTCCAACGCCTGTTGTTCGCGTCGGTCGTCCGTTGCAGGTGCGGCAATCTCCAGTCGCGGTGGGGCTGTCTCCACCGCTTTCGCTGGCGAGGAGGGCACCACAGACAATCGCCGGACAGGTTTCACTGCTGTCGTTCGCGATCTTGGATTTGCTGGTCCGGACTGTTCTACAGTGGGCACAATCTGGCCGCGAACAACCTGCAACGTCAGCAGAAGATCAAACGCTCGATTGATCTGCACAGCCCGATTCAGCGAGGCCGGTTCGTCGATTCGCCCCTCCCGGGCATCAAGAACCAGTTCCCAGAACACCCGGTAAATCTGAATGTCCTCTGTCGAGATAAATTCCCCTTGGAGCAATCGAGATTTCAATTCCTGGGCTCGTTCCTGTAACCGAGTGAGTGGCTGCGGGTCGCCCGTTGATCTCAAATCCAGAATCTTTTGCAGATACTCCAGTGTCTGCTGCCGCTTCTGCTCCTGTTCCACTCGCCGCCGCTGACAGATTTCGAGCCCCAGCTTCAGCGCACGCTCCCACTGGCACATGTCCACTTCGGCCGCGTCTTCAGGCAGGAACTCCCGCAAGGCCTGCTCGCCACAACCTCGGGACCGCAACTGAATCCATGTCTCGCGCCAGTCGTTGTGCTCGTGAAGAAGTTCCTCGGGCAGAAAGGCGCCCACATGCTTGAGCTGCTCAGCGCCATTCATCAATTGCGCAGCCAGCGTAATTCCGCGCCGACGATGACTGCGAATCTGCCCCAGATATTCTTCAATCGCCACAACCTGGGAATCCACAGAGGAGATCATCTGGCACCGCTGAATGTAGAATTCTGCTCGAACGAGAACTGATTCGGCCATTTTTTGACGCACGTGGAACGATGGTCAATCCCGGCCAACCGACATCCGGCGCGAAAGCCGTTGCGATTTGGCAACACCTCACTACAGCCCGACCAGCACGTGGCAATCGTTCCCAAAATGGGCCTGACTTGCCCGTCGAAATCCCCTAGACTCACGGATTCAAGACTCCTCGAAACGCGCCTGTTCGCCAGACCGAGGAACACGGATGTTAAGAGTTTCAGTGTGCATCGAATCATGGAGTGCCACGATGCTGCGGATGTTGCTGTGTCGAGTAGGGATTTACGGCGTGTGCTGGCTGGGGCTGTTTGCCCAGGTCGGTCTGGCTCAAGTGGATGCGAAAGCGGTCCTGAGCATTCGTCCCGCTCAGACCGATGTGGAAATTGAGACCCCCGCCGCAGAGCAGGTTGGGCAATGCAAGCTGGATGCGGAGAAAACCGCCGATGGCTCGGCGTGGGTGTTGATTGGCCCACAGGGACAGATCCTCCGGAAGTTTCTGGACACCAACGCCGACAACAAAGTCGACCAGTTCCGCTATTACCAACACGGTCTCGAGGTCTATCGCGACTACGACACCAACGGCGACGACAAAGTCGATGAGTCCCGCTGGATGAATACAGCCGGGTCTCGCTGGGGCGTCGACCAGAACCAGGACGGCAAAATCGACGGCTGGAAACGAATCTCCGTTGAGGAGGCCTCTCGGGTGGCGGTCAACGCACTCGTCGCAGGTGACGAGGCCCTGCTTTCCACCATTCTGCTGACATCGCAGGACGCCACCACCCTGGGCCTGAAAAGCGAAGTCACCCAGAAACTGCTGGAACGTGTGAGCAACCCGGGGCAGAAATTGCGGGATGCCCGGGGCAAATCGAAGATCATCACACCACAGACTCGCTGGATGCGGTTTGACAGCTCGATGTTGATGCCAAACCTGATTCCACGCGAAGCCGGCAAAGCCCAGAACGATCTTCTGGTCTACGAAAACGTGATGGCCATTGTCGATGCCAGTGGCGAAACAGGCTTTATTCAGATCGGTGAAATGATTCAGGTGGGCACAAACTGGAAGCTCACACAAATCCCCCAGCCCGTCGAAGGTGATCGCCTTGAAGTCGCCGACGCCGGGTTGCTGCTGCAGCAGACGCCCGAGGTTCCCGGAGCCATGTCGGCCGGCATCTCTCCCAAGATTCAGGGACTGATCGAGAACCTGCAAAAGCTGGACGCGGACGCACCTCAGGCCGGTTCATCGGCCGCAGAGATGAGCAGCTACAATGTGCAGCGGGCTCGCATTCTGGGCGAACTCGCCTCGGCTGCGGAATCGAAAGAAGATCGCTCACTGTGGCTGCGTCAGCAGATTGAGTGGATCGCCACCGCCACGCAGATGGGAACTTTCCCGAATGGCGATGCGGAACTGGCTCGTTTTGAACAGGCCCTGAGAGCATCACCCGACGACACCGAATTGCTGTCCTTTGTTGTTTTCCAGCGGATGCTGGCCAACTACAACGCGTCACTGCAGGCCGCCGATGCCACCGAACGCCAGAAAGTTCAGGAAGACTGGTTGAAATCACTGGAGGCGTTTGCCTCCCAATACCCCAACTCTTCCAATGCTCCGGACGCATTGCTGCAGCTGGCAATCACCCAGGAATTCAGCGGGAATCTGGCGGACGCTCAGAAGTGGTATCAATCCATCATTGGCAAACACGCCAGCAGCGATGCCGCAGCTCGAGCACGGGGAGCATTGCGCCGATTGACGTTGAAGGGCCAGCAGCTGGTCCTCAGCGGCAACCAGCTTGGCGGCCAGCAGAAAATCGACCTGCGTGCCTATCAGGGAAAAGTGGTAGCCGTCCTGTTCTGGGCCACCTGGTGCAAACCCTGCACCGAAGACCTGCCTCAGATTCAGGAGATGTACCGCGTCTACCAGCGTGAAGGGTTCGAGGTGCTGGGCGTGAATCTGGATGCCCCCGGGGCTCCCATTCAGCAGTACATCAAGCAGTTCAGCGTCCCCTGGCCTCACATCCATGAAGAAGGGGCCCTGGAAAGCCGACCTGCGGTAGAGTTTGGAATCATTTCCCTGCCGACAATCTTCCTGATCGATCGCAAGGGAACTGTCATCTCTGCGAACTCGTCGGTCGAAGAAATGAAGAAGCTGGTCCCCGACCTGCTGAAGACCCGCTAACCCCAGGAAAAATGGGACCACTGTGGCTGCTCGCGTGGAACGGTCGCGGCGTCTAAAATGACGCCGTTGACCGCGGTTGGAACATGTGCCTCCAGCTGTCGGCTTCACAGGCACTTCCACCCACCTCAGTTGCTATGCCGTCGCGTCTCCCAATTCTTCAGGAATTTGAAGTCCGTCAGTGGTTCAATCAGTTGCCCTTGGACGACTTTCGCGGCAAGAAGGTCCTGCTGGTTGTTCCCGATGCCACTCGGACAGCACCGTTGCCGCTGCTGTTCGACTCGTTGTTCAAGCGAATTCGGTCGGTCGTTCCGGTTCTGGATGTCGTCGTGGCGCTGGGCACACATGCTCCGATGTCCGAAGTTCAGATGTGTCAGTTGCTGGGCATTGAGGATATCGAACGCGCCCGACTGTTCTACCAGACGAACTTGTACAACCACGAATGGGACCGCCCCGAACGGCTGGAAACCATTGGCACGTTGACACCCGAAGAGACCAGCGCCATCTCGGGCGGTCTGCTGGAGATGGAAGTCCCCGTACAGATCAACAGCCGCATCATGGACTACGACATGCTGCTGGTCCTGGGACCGGTGTTCCCACACGAAGTGGTCGGGTTTTCAGGCGGGAACAAGTACTACTTTCCCGGCATCTCCGGCCCCGATCTGCTGAATTTCTTCCACTGGCTGGGCGCCTTGATCACCAATGTCGGCATCATTGGAGTGAAGGACACACCAGTACGTCGCGTGGTCGACCGGGCAGCATCGCTCATTCCCCGTGAACGCAAGGCGATCACCTTCGTCGTCACCCCCGATGGAACGTCCCGACTGCATGGACTGAGCTACGGCACTCCCGAGGAAGCCTGGAATGAAGCGGCCGATCTCTCCGGGCAGGTCCACATCAAGCGGATGCCCAAGCCATTCCACACCGTCCTGTCACGCTGCCCTCCCATGTACGACGAAGTCTGGACGGCAGGTAAGTGCATGTACAAGCTGGAGCCTGTCGTCGCTGATGGCGGGGAGCTGATCATCTACGCGCCGCACCTGAAGGAGATTTCAAAGACTCATGGCCGCCACATCATGGATATTGGCTACCACTGCCGCGACTACTTCACCAAGCAGTGGGACAAATTCAAGGATCATCCCTGGGGAGTGCTTGCTCACTCCACCCATGTGCGTGGTTCCGGCACATACGAAAACGGCGTCGAAAAGTGCCGCGTGAAAGTCACGCTGGCGTCGCAGGTCCCCCGGGAGGTCTGCGAGAGCATCAACCTCGGTTATCGCGATCCCGACAGCATTGTGCTGGAAGACTACCTCGACCGTGAAGACGAAGGGATTCTCTTCGTACAGAAAGCGGGCGAACAATTGTACCGGCTCGAAGAATAGCGCCCGGCAGTTCTTTCGTGCTCATCTTTCAGGCAGTCCTCGCCATGTCGGCTCCCCCGTTCGAATTATCAACTGCCCATCGCTGGTTTGCGATCGAGTGCAACAACCATGCGTGGGATCTCGTCGAGACCACGAATCGCACCCAGGGTCAACTCGCCGACATGCTGCATGCCGCGCATGCTGCGAGATTCCACTGGCAGCGTGCCGGCAACGCGCTCAACGCCTTTCGCGCGGAAACGTTGCTGTCAATTGCTTATTCCACCGCCGGGCGAGGTGAGCCAGCGCTCTATCATGCCCGTGAAACGCTCTCGCTGATGACCTCCATCGACGACCTAACCCCATTCGACCGAACAACTGCCGAAGCGGCGGCCGCACGGGCCTGCGAACTGGCAGGCAAAGCGAATCAGGCCAAAGTGCACTGGGCAAGTGCTGATGACGCACTGGCCCAATGTGCCGATGCTGAAGATCGCGATGCTCTGCGGAAGCTGTTTCCCGAACTGCAGTGACCTCACCGACTGACGGGCGAATCCAACGGCAGCGAACAGGTTCCCGTGAGCTGTGTTCCCGTGAGGAAGCGGCCCGCCAGATACGCAACATCGTCGTAGTTCACGGCCACAGTCACCGCACATGACTTTGCGGGACGGTTCTTCAACGCCCGCAAGGGAACGCCGGGCGGCATCTGCACATCGTCCACAAACACGCACACTCTCTGCGTCGGAACGCCAGCCTTCTCCTGCAAATACTGGCGAACGGAAGCCCCGACTGCCGCAGGATCGACACCCGGCTGAGTGGCCTGCTCTGCTCCCAGCCTGGCGGCATTCGTAACGAGCTGACCAACCATCATGGCGCGGCCAAACTCAACGATACCGCAAACAACCGTCAGAAAGACGGGGATGACCAGCACGAGTTCAACCGCAGTGACGCCGCAACGGTGCGGGCTCTTCGCCTGATCTGGGGTAATACGGCACATGCGAATCTCCTCGACGAAAGGGGCGTTCGGTGAGCACTCGTCGCCTTTTCTAGCCTAAACCACACCCGCAATCCGGGCCGGTAAAATCTCGATGTGGCGAAAAAGCAACACGTCGTGCAGACCAGTTTTACCGGTTAGTTCAGTACCCCGGCACTCGACCCGATCACGCAAGCACACGTTGATGCAACTCCTTGCCAACACGCTGCCTCCGTCGCAATCGTGCTTCCGCACATCGCGAAAGTCTCGGCCCTCACATTTACCCAAGTCCCGCAGAGATTTGACCTTCCGCACGGTGCCGCCGTATGCTCTGAGCTGTGGCGATTTGAGAACCACACTGTCCTTACCTGGAGTGACACCCATGTTGCGAACTGGATTGTTTCTGATGGCCCTGGGGGGCCTGCTGTGGTCGACACCGGCGTTGCGAGCCGAAGGATTGAAGAAAGGGGACAAAGCTCCCTCCTTCACCGTAAAGGACGATACCGGAGCCGACTGGAAGTCATCCGACCACTTTGGCAAGAAGATCGTCGTCATCTACTTCTACCCGGCCGACATGACCGGTGGCTGCACCAAGCAGGCCTGCGGGTTCCGCGATGACATGAGTGCACTGACCGACCTCGGCGTGGAGGTGGTGGGCGTGAGCGGCGACACGGTTGAGAACCACCAGTTGTTCAAGAAGGAGAAGGACCTCAACTTCCCACTGCTGGCCGATACCGAAGCAGTCGTCGCCACCGCCTTTGGTGTCCCCTATACCCCGGGCGCCAAGTCCGTCACCGTGGAGATCGGTGGCGAGCAAAAGACTCTCACACGCGCCCTGACCACCAAGCGCTGGACATTCGTCGTCGACGCCGATGGCAACATTGCCTACAAGGATGAAATGGTCGCAGCCGCGACCGACAGCAAACGCATCGCCGAAGTCGTCAAGTCCTTGAAGAACTAATCGCGTTCGACCTTTCGGTCAGCGGTTACGGTGATTGTGCAACACGGACTGTGGGAAGACACCAATCGATCACATCGAGGATGTCGGCCTGCGGTCCGTAGTTCGTTTGAAGCGTGAGGGTGTCCAGTTCCCGTACCGCGAGAGGTCCAAGCAGCAGAGGAGAGTTGGCAGCAGAGAGCAGCGTCTCCGGGAACAACTCTCGATCTTCACCTGTCGCTGACGCTCCTTTCACTTGAATGGTCACCATCCCTCGGCCGAGCGCGACCTCATCCAGCCCCACCACACACCAGAATTCTTGTGCCCCCACTGGCAATTGCACGGTGACCCTGCTGCCGGATCTCACCCCCAATCCCAGGGGATACGTCTTTCCCTGCACAACAATTGGCGTCCCCGTTGCCGCAGCGCCCTGCAGAATGGGCGATCGCCGACCCAGGTAGCTTTCCTGCGTCGCTTCAAGCACGGGCAGCCAAGTGAGTGGCCGCGTCGCCGGTGAACAAAACGTCAACGACCGCACTTCAGCCAGCGACCATTCCATCGCTTGCCCACCGGGGAGTGTGACCTCCAAAGCGTGCGAGTTCTGCGCAATCCGTACATCGCCTGCCGTCAGCACCGTTTCGTCGTGCAGTGCAACAATCACAGCCGTCTCAGGAATCTCCGGAGGAGACAACAGCAGCGGATTCAGCCTCAGTTCACGCAGCTGAGACAGCGGCAGCACCAGATCACCAAACTCAGCCTGCATGGTCAATCCAGATTTGTCCAACGCTCCCAGCGTTCCCTGCAACTGATCCCCGTTCTTTAACAGGAGTCGATCAGCGAGAACGGACGTCTCCGACCGTTCACCGGGAAACGGGAGTCCATACCGAGGCTGACTCCAAAACACCGCAGGAACATGCTCCAGTGAAAACGAAACCGGAGGCTTTCCCGGCCGGTGAAAGACCTGGAACGCATCATCCTGAAACGCAATCGACTCGAACGTCCAGCGATCGTCTCGCCCCACCTGAAGCTGTTGGCCCTTCCCGGGATGCGGGTGTTCACGACCTGGCAGCCGCCATTCAATTCGCCAGATGTCCTTTCGAAGCAGTCGAACCTGCTCCGCACCCTGAGTTCCAGTCACCACATCGGCTTCAAATCGGAGATTGTCGACCCCTGACAACTCCTGCAGCCGGGTGGACTTACCAGCCTGCCCATCCCAGCGAAACACCGTGCACTGCGGGAGTTCCCCGGCACTTACCGACACGGGGAAGCAACACCATAACAGCAGGCCCCACCACGAAAGCCCCTTGTGCTTGGGTGAGTCTTTCCCACACCACGAACTGTTCCTGCCCCTGTCAATCAACATCGATTCATCCCAACCAGTCCAAGTGCCGTTGAGTACTGCCGTTCCCGCCCGGGAAATTTCTGGCCCCGCAGTTGGCCGTGATCCTCAATCGGTCCTTCAGTATCGCTGGCGAAGCGGATATCCTTGTTGCTCAGGATAACACCCCTTGCTCCCGAGACACGACTATGCCAGCTGCGTACACTTCGAGTCCGCTGGAATCGCCGTCCACGATCCGGTCGCGATTGCTGCTGTGCGCTGGGCTCCTGCTGCTGACCTGCACTCAGAGCTTCGGTCAGATCCTCGTATTTCCCGGCAACTCCCGCACGCAGGAAGATGCCGAAGAACAGCACACACGACGGCTTCCCAGCGATCCGCAGTTGCAATCTCAGTACCTGCAGGGTCTGCAACTTCTCAATGCTGGCGAGACCGCCGACGGACTGCAACTTATGCAGTCCATCATCGATGCGGGCAGTGACTACTTCGTGACAAAAGGCCCGAGCATTCAGGGCAACCTTCGCGGCGAAATTGATGCAGCCATCCTGAAGCATCGTGCCGAGTACGAGCGGCTGTTCGGAACAGCCGCCAAAGACGAACTGGCGCGGGCGACGGAGCTGCAGGATGACGAATCTCTGCTGGAGTTGTGTCGCACTCATGGCCTGACCGATGCCGGTGCCGCAGCCCTGGAGCAACTGGCACGCCGACGACAACAGCAGGGCGACTGGATTTCCGCAGCTCGCAGTCTGGATCGGCTCACCAACCATCCGGCGATCGCAACCCGCAAAGCAGAAATTGCCTTTGCTGCGATTCACTGCTGGCTGGCGGCCGATCTGACCGAGATGGCCGCTCAGCGTTTCACCGAAAACCGCGATGCCCTCACACAGTTGGCCCGTCAGAAGAGCTGGCCCGCTCCCGATCAGCTTAGCTGCACCGAATGGATTGCCCGCATCAGTCCGAATTCAACCGTCGTCAAGAACACACCAGCCGCTCATCACAGTCAGTGGCCGGTACCCACAGGTCACATTTCACAAACCGGCTGGACATCCTCCGCCCCCATTCTCACCGAGCCGGCCTGGGCATACCCACTTGTTGACGACTACGACCAGTTGCCCGACGAGATGACCAGGCTCGCCAGAGAGATGGTCACCACAACCGAACGGCAAATGCGAGCTCAGGCCGATCGCATCACGCTGCCTGCCGGTCGGCCGCTGCTTGTCGGGAATTCTGTAATCACCTCCGGCTATGGTGTCGTGCGGGCCATTGATCGGAAGACCGGGGAGCTGCGCTGGCCAGGCGTTGTTGTCGACGAAACTTTCGACTTCCTCTTCCGGTCGTCCTATTCTCCAGACCATCCGCAAAACGCCGATGCGATGCGGTCCGAGATGCTGGAAATGTTCATCACCATGCGTGGCTGGCGGGACCTGACCAGTGCCTCCATCACGACGGATGGCAAACGGGTCTACGCCATTAGCGGCTGCCATTTGCCGAGCACACTGCCTGCCAACATGCTGCTGTACAACCCGGCCCGCGACCCGCGATTGCCGCAAAAAGACAATCAGCTGCACGCGTATGATCTGCGAACCGGAAACCTCATCTGGACCATGATGGGCGATGTCCCAATCAGCGAGTTTTCGCTCGATTCCACCGAAGAGCCGCAACGGCATCCCGTGTTCTTCTACGGGGCTCCAGTTCCCGTGAACGGCCGACTGTTCTGCATTGGAGAAGAACGCGGACAGATCCAGCTGCTGGAACTCAATCCCGATGCACGGGTCGAAGGGGAAATTGTGTGGGCGGTTGGCTTGCTCAATCCTGACCGCGACCTGCTTCTGGAAGATCGCCGCCGACTCGCAGGCATGATGCCAACTTATGCCGGCGGGTTAATGATCTGCCCGACTGGCGAAGGAACCGTTGTTGCCGTCGATATCGATCGACGCGAAGTGGTCTGGTCCCATCAATACGTTGCTGCCGAGACGCAGACGCGAGAACAGCTCCTGCGGATGCGAGGTCTGCAGCTGCGAAATGCAAACTCTCCCCGCCAGACCGCGAACAATCTGCTGGATCAGGAACGCTGGTTTGATGCCCGCATACTTGTAGCTGATGGGAAAGTCGTCCTCACTCCTCCGGACTCCGACGACCTGGTCTGCCTCGACCTGCTGACCGGCGAACCGGCATGGACACGTTCCGTCGGGCGACACTCGACAGTGTATCTGGGAGGAACCTACCGCAATGCGCTGATCGTAGTCGGTCAAACCGATCTCGAACTGCTCAACCTGGACGATGGGTCGCGTGTCTGGAGCCACCCGCTGGCATTGGCCGCTCCTTCTGGTCGTGGGCTGCGAATGGAATCCCGCTTCCTGCAACCTCTCGTCACTGGAGAGATTGCTGTCATCGACCTCGACGCAGCCCGCGTACTGTGCCGCGTCCCACTGGGCAACAAACGCGTTGCAGGCAATCTGGCGGCAGCGGAAGGACAAATTGTGTTTCAGTCGGGATCAGAGGTTGTCGCATTCGACCCTCTGGACGCCGTGGAAAAGCAGCTTGCTCAATTGCAAACCACCGATTCCAACTCTGTGAAAGCGCTCGCACTGGCAGGCGAGCTGAAACTGCAGCAGGGACAGCTGGAAGACGGAATTGTGCAGTTGCAGCAGGCCCTGCAGCGCAGCGGTGATGAGCGTCTCAAACGCATGCTCAGCTGGACCCTGCTGGAAGGCCTGCGAACCGACTTTCCCAAATACGAACGCTATGTCAAAGACCTCGCGGCCTACGTCGCGTCCGACCAGCGAACCCTGTATCTCACCACATTTGCCGAAGGATTGCGAAAACATGGCCGCGAAGGTGAGGCCCTCGATACGTACCTCACCTTACTGGGAGAGTACACGCCCACTGTGAGGCTGGATCGGCAGAACAGCCAGCTGCAATGCCGCTACGACCGGCTGATTGGTGGCCGGCTGCAACAACTCAACTCATCGCCCGATGTGCAGTCACGCATCACACGCTTCCTGCAGAATCTTCCACCAGGCCAGCCGTCACAATTGCTGACAACACTCGAACTGCTCGGTCCGGAGAATCTGCCTCCCGCCGAACTTGTGAACCGGCTCGAACAACTGCAGGTCAAAGATGGCGATGCCCTCCGCCGCGAGTCGCTGGCGCTGCAGCTCAAAGCCAGTGACAACCCGGCCACGCGAGCGCAAGGTCTGGCCTTGTTGGCTCTGATCGCCCTGCAACATCACGACGGCATCGCCGCACAGCGGTATCTCAAGCGACTCGAAGAACTCCCACCGGAGATCCGGCTCGCCAGCGGCCAGACCGGAACAGAACGAGCCGCCGAACTTCGTGCGGACGCTGGTTTTCAGGAAGTGCTTGCTGCGGCCCCGGAATGGCCTCGACATGTTCACCCCGATCCCGATCACCGGATGTCGGTCGCACAGCACACAATGTTGCCTGTCTTTGGAGCTGCGTCTGAGGAACTGTCCGGCTGGACATTCAGCATCGATGCCACCGGCATCAACATCAATGTCTTCGATGCCGACGGCCGGCTCCGGGGACGCGAGGGAACGGGTCTGACCAACAACCGGGCTCCCGTCGGTCCACGCTTTGGCCGCTACGTGCAGATGCGAGGTCACCTGGCAAGCGTTGTCTGCCAGGATCGCGTGCTCCTGCTCGATCTGCTCACTCAACAGGGAACGCCCCGGCTGATTGCCAATATTTCCCTGTTCAGTCCCGACCAGCATCCCGGCGGGGCCCGCAATGTGGTTCTCAACCACACCAACCGCGACGGTCTGCGCGGTCCGGGCTCGCGGACGTTCACCATTTCTGGATCATGGGCAGGGAATGCCGGGCCCCTCCTGGCCGGGACATTCTGCTACACCGTGGGATCCGATCTGGTCGCGATTGATCCGACGACCGGACTGGAGCTGTGGCGGCATTCAGGAATTCCGGTCGGAGCCGAAATCATTGGCGACGATCACGCCATCACGATTGTCAGCCAGGAGGAGAAGCGGCTGATGATCTTCCGCACCCTGAATGGTGAGTTCCTGCGAGAAGGCTCCGTACCAGACCACATGCTGACCGACTGGCAGGGTGTGGACTGGAAAGGACTGCTGCCGACATTGACCCCTGCTGACGGTGGACTCCAGCTGGCCGCCTATGATCCCGCAGCAGACGAAATCCGGTGGTCACATCTGATCCCGGATCACGCCATCCGTACCGAACTCGCCGGTCGACGACTGGGTTACCTGACCCCCGAAGGCTTGTTTCGAGTTCTGAATGTTGCCACCGGCCAACTGCTCTGGGAAACCAGGCTCACTTTGAAAGGAGTCCCCAGGACGCTACGTGCCTTGAGTTACGGCGATGACTGGCTGCTTGTCACGAATTCGACAATTCCCCTCGAGCAAGACGAAGACGCCGTCCCCGATCTGGCCACCAACAAGTCCGGCCTGCGGGAGTTGTTCATGTTGAACAGCAAGACCGGAAGGCTCCAATGGCAACGAGAGTTCCCCGAAACGGGTGACTTCACGATTCCCGCTTTGCCGGGGCGCTGGCCACTGGTGGTGGCGTATCTCAGTCAGGAATCTGAACAGCCCCCCCGCAATGGCTTCCCGCGCGGCATGCGAATTCAGGCAATGGAGGCCCATGTGCTCGACCGCTGGACTGGAAACACCGTCTGGCGTGCAGAAGGCGTCGACACCGGAAACTTCGTCGGCTGGAGCGGAGAGACCCAACCGTTCCGCATGCATATCAAGTACGGCAGCCTCACACTCTCGCTGAAGTGTCTTGATACACCACCCGTCGAGAACGGTGCGACTGAGCTGCCAGCAACCCCGCCTCCGCCCGCGCAACAGGAATCGCGCCCTTCGGCAATGTGAAGCAGACTTCCAGGAACTGTGACGAACGCATATCCGCCGGACTCCCGACCAATTTGGGCGATTTCGGCCCCCACCGCCACCGAATGTTTCCTGTATTTGGCGCAGTTTCCTGTTCGATTGCCTCACTGACTGGTGTGGAGGTCATTAAATTACAGTTCCGATCCGGAAATACCTCGGGCCGGTCACATGCTGCTCGCGAAGCAGTGGACAACGGAGCTTCGAAGGCTCACGCTGGTCCGCAACCCCGAACATTCGGCCTGCCATTCGCACGGTGAATGTCGTCGCTGAATTTGCTGTCTGCCGCTCTTGAACTTCACTACTGCCAATACTCCTATGCGTTTCCCCTCGCCACTACGAGTTGTCGCCCTGATCTCCGGTGGAGGACGCACCGTGCTGAATCTGCTCGATCGCATTGAGGCGGGCCAACTGCCGGTGCAGGTCGAACTGGTCGTTGCCAACAAGCCCTGCTCCGGAATCGAACGTATCCAGCAGCGAGGCATCCCCGTCGAACTCATGCAGAGAAGTTCATTCGCCGGCGCAGTTGAGCAAAACGCGGCAATCTTCAACCGCATCCGCCAGACATCTGCCTACGGAATTTTGCTGGCCGGCTACCTCGCCCGTATCGAAATCCCCGACGACTTCCTGCATCGCGTGATCAATATTCACCCGTCGCTGATTCCTGCGTTCTGCGGCAAGGGTATGTTTGGTGAGCACGTCCACGCAGCAGCGATTCAGCGAGGCTGCAAGGTCTCCGGCTGCACCGTGCACTTCTGTGATAACGAATACGATCACGGCCCCATCATCATGCAACAAACCGTCCCCGTGCTCGATGATGACACGGCCGAATCGCTTGCCGCCCGAGTCTTCGAAGCCGAATGCGAAGCCTTCCCAGGGGCACTGCTCAAGCTGATGCAGGACGACTTCGAAGTCGACGGCTCTCGCGTGTTGTTTCGCTCATAGCCGAGCAACCGGGCCGGTCACTCCAGTCCGCCAAACTGCCGCACCGCCTCGTACATAATCGTGTTCGCCGTGCTGGCCAGGTTCAGACTGCGAACATGTTCACGCATCGGAAGCTTGATGCACCGGTCCGCATGTTCCTCCCGCAATTCTGGCGAAAGGCCCTTCGACTCGCGGCCAAACACGAGCACATCACCCCGCTGAAACTCCGCTTCCCAAACCAGTTTGGTGGCAAACTTTGTCAGCAGCCACATGCGGCGATT
>JAGQPW010000078.1:0-1558 GCA_020426515.1 Planctomycetaceae bacterium
TACCCCTTGTCGAACTGCATTCCTTCGGCCACGCTGAGTGTGGTCTCGTTGCTCTTGCCTTCTTCGATTGTGACGACTTGGCCGTTCACCGCTTCGAGGGCATCGGCGACCATCTTGCCAACGACGGCGTCGTTGTTGGCGGAGATTGACGCCACGTGCTGGATTTCCTTCTTGTCGGAAACGGGCTTCGCGATGCTTTCGAGATATTCGATCGCGGCATCGACGGCCTTTTCGATTCCCTTTCGAACGATCTGCGGATTGGCCCCGAGCGTGATGCTGCGAAGGCCTTCTTCATAGATCGCGCGGGTCAGCACGGTGGCTGTCGTCGTTCCGTCACCAGCGATATCGCTGGTCTTGGTTGCGACTTCATTGACCAGTTTGGCCCCCATGTGCTCATAGGGATCTTCCAGATCGACTTCCTTCGAAACGGTCACGCCGTCTTTTGTGACGAGCGGATTTCCGAAGCTCTTGTCAATGATCACATTGCGACCAGTGGGTCCCATCGTGACCGCGACTGCGTCGGCGAGAGTGTTAATGCCCTTCTGCAACTTCAGGCGGGCGACGTCATCAAACAGCAGTTGTTTTGCCACCTCAGGACTCCTATTGAGCGTTGAGGATTAATGTCGATTGGGGTTCGGGACTACAAAGGCGTCCCGTCAATTTTCAGTATTCACTTGTCGCAATATGACGATCGAGTTTGCTGAGCAAGGCCGGGCGGCGCACCTGCCTTGCTTCAGCCAAACTGATCGGGTGACTAGCCGACGATCTTTGCGAGAATGTCGTTCTCACGCAGGATCTTGATGTCGCGGCCGTCAACTTCGATTTCCGTTCCGCCGTACTTGCCGAACAGCACTTCGTCGCCGACTTTCACGGAAACGGCACAACGCTCGCCGCTTTCCAGCAGTCGGCCTGGACCCACGGCGACAACTTTGCCGCGCTGTGGCTTTTCCTTGGCAGAATCAGGCAGAACGATTCCACCTGCTGTGGTTTCTTCGGCGGACAGAGGCTCGACGACGACGCGATCATCCAAGGGGTTCAGTGTCATGTGTTATCTACTCCTGAGGGTGAATCAGTGATTGTTTTAAAGTGTGGGATTCGGGGAGCGACCTAGAAGCCGCCCATTCCCATGCCACCCATACCGCCCATTCCCATGCCTCCCATTCCACCCATGCCGCCCATTCCACCCATGTCGTGGTGGTGGTCGTCGTGGTGGTCGTCGTCTTCCTGCTTAGGTTCTTCAACGACGATGGAGTCTGTGGTCATCAGCAGTGAGGCAACGCTGGCAGCGTTCTGCAGAGCGGAACGCACGACTTTGGCAGGATCGACCACGCCGAAGTCGAACATGTCGCCGTACTTGTCATTGAGGGCATCGTAGCCGTAGCCCATGTCGTCGGACTTGCGGATGCGGCTGGCGACAACCGATCCATCCTGTCCGGCGTTGGACGCGATCTTACGGATCGGCATTTCCAGAATGTTCCGGATCAGCTGAACGCCCAGGGCCTGGTCGCCTTTCAGCTTGAGCTTTTCCAGAGCCTTGACGGAACGGAGCAGAGCGACG
>JAGQPW010000078.1:1654-25283 GCA_020426515.1 Planctomycetaceae bacterium
CGGATCAGCTGAACGCCCAGGGCCTGGTCGCCTTTCAGCTTGAGCTTTTCCAGAGCCTTGACGGAACGGAGCAGAGCGACGCCACCGCCAGGAACGATACCCTCTTCGATGGCAGCCCGCGTTGCGGCGAGTGCGTCATCGATGAGGTCCTTGCGTTCCTTCATTTCGGTTTCGGTTGCAGCCCCGACCTTGATCTGAGCAACGCCACCGGCCAGTTTGGCCAGTCGTTCCTGCAGCTTTTCACGATCGTATTCACTGTCGGTGACTTCGATCTCGCCGCGAATCTGGGCAGCGCGACCTTCGATGGCTGCCTTCGATCCCCCACCCTGGACAATGGTCGTGTTGTCGTGTGAGACGAGGATCTTCTTGGCAGTTCCGAGGTCGGAGAGTTCGACGTTTTCGAGCTTCTCGCCGAGATCTTTGAAGAAGGCCTTGCCTCCGGTGACGATGGCGAGGTCCTGCAGCATGGCCTTGCGGCGGTCGCCGTAGCCAGGAGCCTTCACGGCACAAACGGAGATGATTCCGCGGAGCTTGTTAACGACGAGGGTCGCCAGGGCTTCGCCTTCGATGTCTTCGGCGATGATCAGCAGTGGCTTGCCAGCTTTGGAAACCTGTTCCAGGACAGGAACCAGAGTGCGAGCGTTGCTGATCTTCTCTTCGTGGATCAGAACGAGGCAGTTGTCGAGTGACACCTGCTGGCTGTCTTCGTCGGTCACGAAGTGCGGAGACAGGAAGCCGCGTTCGAACTGCATCCCTTCGACGAGGTCGACTTCGGTTTCCATGCTGCGGCCTTCATCGACAGTGATGACGCCGTCTTTGCCAACCTTCAGCAGGGCATCAGCAAGAATCTTGCCAATTTCCTTGTCGTTGTTGCCGGCGATGGTCGCGACCGTTTCAATGGCCTTGCGATCGTTGGCCTTCACGGGCTTCGCGATTGTCTGCAGGTGCTCGACGACTGCGTCGACGGCCTTCTGCACGCCACGGCTCAACTCGACGGGAGCAGCCCCGGCGGCGATGAACTTCAGGCCTTCGCGGAAGATGGCTTCGGCGAGCACGGTGGCGGTGGTCGTGCCGTCACCAGCTGTGTCGCCGGTCTTGGATGCGGCTTCTTTGACCAGCTGGACACCGCAGTTCTCGAACTTGTCTTCGAGTTCGATGTCTTCAGCGACGGTCACGCCGTCCTTGGTGATTTTGGGAGAGCCCCAACCTTTGTCGAGAACGGCATTCCGTCCACGGGGCCCCAGCGTGCTGGCCACGGCTCGGGCCAGCTTGGACACACCAGAAAGCAACTGCTTACGGGCGTCTTCATCAAAACTCAGCAATTTCGCCACGGCTGATCCTCTTATTGTACGGCTTTGGAAGGTGCCACGAGTGAACAATACTGCAGTCCAGGCGACTGTCACTTCTGCCTGAACGGGCACACTTTCGACGTCGGCCCATGGGAAAGCAGGTTGCGTGCCAATGCTTGCGAGTGTGTCGCAAGTGATTAATTTCAGAGGGGATGCGGATTGGAGGTTGCGAGTGACATTTTTTGTGGCTGCCAGGTTGGCAGAAGGTGGCGTGGGGGCAGGGTCGGGCGTCTGTCCTGCCGCGAATGTGGTGAAATGCTGCCCGGACGCCTGTGATCGCTCGCGAAAAAGGGCGAGGCTCGCCAGACTACCGTTTCGTGGTGGCCGCGCTTAAGACGGCCAATTCCGAAGATTGCGCAGGGAGCCAGGGAAAATGCAGGAGTATATCGTTGCCGCCGAAGAGGCTGCCCGTGTGGGAGGAGCCATTCTGCAGGAGTGGGCCGAAAAGTTCACAGCCCGAGAGAAAAGCCCTGCCAATCTGGTGACCGAGGCGGATCTGGCTTCAGAGGCGGCGATCGGAGAATACCTGCTGTCCCGTTTTCCTGATCACGGCATGCTGGGAGAGGAAAGCCTGTGCCGGGAAGGGAACGGGTCTGATTTCCGCTGGATTATTGATCCGCTCGATGGCACGGGGAACTATGTGCATCGATTTCCGTATTACGCGGTCTCCATTGGACTGGAGAAGGCGGGGCAACTCGTCGCCGGGGCAATCTACGATCCCAATCGCGACGAGATGTTCGCGGCTGCTCTGGGCGAAGGCGCGACGTTGAATGGCGAACGCATCGCCGTGTCCGAAGCGACTCTGGTCGGCGAGTCCATGTGCATGGCCAGTCTGCCGATCAAGGCCGATCGCAATCACCATGCGGTCCGTAAGTTCCTGAACGCCCTGGAGGCGGTCCAGTCGGTGCAGCGAAGCGGGTCAGCTGCTCTCAACCTGTGTGCAGTGGCCTGCGGTCGAATCGATGCCTTCTGGTCCAACAGCCTGATGCCTTGGGATATGGCGGCTGGCGTCTTGATTGTGACTGAAGCTGGTGGCACGGTCAGCCGAACGGGCGGCGAAACATTCTCTGTGGATGTTCCTGACCTGCTGGCTTCCAATGGAACGCAACTGCACCAGGATCTGGTCAAGGTCCTGTCGCGAGACTGAATGTTGCGCGACAAGACCGATGGGCGGAATGCCGCCAGCTCGGATCTTTTCCCGCATTCCAGCTTCGTCGTGCGTATGTCATCCAATGAGAAACCGCGTGAGACGACGCTGCTGGTGTGGTAGCCTCATGCGACGTGGTCAACGATCTGCTGAAGCTGGTTGAGGTCCGTCATGGGAAAGCTGGTCCTGTTGGGAATCGGTTGTGCGCTGGTCGCACTGTGTGGTCGGGCGGACGCTGATGAGGTGGCTTCGCTCTCCGCGACGATTGATCGCCTGATTGCGCAGCGCTGGGAGGCGGAGCAGATTGTTCCCGCTCCGCTTGCCGATGACGCCGAGTTCCTGCGCCGACTGCATCTCGATCTGTGTGGGCGCATCCCCCGAGCTTCCGAAGTTCGCGACTTTCTGGCCGATAAGGCTCCCGACAAACGTCGGCGCGAGATTGACCGGTTGCTCAAAACGCCCACATTCGTCATCCACCACACGAACCTGTGGCGGGCCGCGATGATTCCCGAAGCGGATGCCAGCCAGGAGATTCGGTTTCAGTTGCCGGGGTTTGAAGCGTGGCTGCGATCCCGCATTGCCGAGAATCGGAACTTCGCCGAGATCGCGCGTGAGATGCTCACGCTGCCTCTCTCGCCGGATGCCCGCCAGCAGTTTGCTCAGCCGGAATCGAGCACTCCGGTTGCGTTCTTCCAGGCCAAAGAGTTTCGCGTAGAGCGACTGGCCGCAGCGACATCGCGGCTGTTTCTCGGAGTCCGCATCGATTGTGCCCAGTGTCATGACCATCCCTTCGACCACTGGAAGCAACCGGAATTCTGGAGCTTCGCGGCCCTGTTCGGTGACCTGGCGCCTTTCCAGCCAGGGGAAGAAGCTCTGAAGTTCTCCTCCGATCGCCGAAAGATCACGATTCCAGACACCGAACGAACTGTGGATGCGGCGTACCTCGGGCAGCCTGTCGGGGAATGGAAGAATGGCCTGTCGGGGCGCGAGTTGCTGGCCGACTGGATCACATCACCGGAAAATCCCTACTTCGCGCGGGCCATTGTGAATCGTCTCTGGTCGTATCATTTTGGTCAGGGGCTGGTTGATCCAATGGACGACTTCAGCGACTTGAATCCGGCCAGTCATCCCGAACTGCTCAATCTGCTGGCCAACGAATTCGTAGCTCACGACTACGACGTGAAGTGGATCATCCGGGCCATTACGAACTGCCGCACCTATCAATTGACCAGCCGGCAGACTGAGGAATCGCAGGGGGATCGACGTCTGTTTGCCCGGATGTTCGTGCGTGGGCTGACTCCGGAACAGATCTTCGACAGCCTCGCACAGGCGACCGGGTACCGCCAGCCCTTCGACCCGGAGCAGCCACTGAACTTCAATAACGACGAGTCACGGCAGGAATTTATCGGGATGTTTGCCAATGAGTCTGATACGCCGATTGACCGGGCGACGACCATTCTTCAGGCCCTCACGCTAATGAACGGCCAGTTTGTCGGGGCAGCGACAGATCTGACGGACAGCCGCACTCTGGCGGCGATCATCGATGCCCCGTTTCTGGATGTCTCAGGCCAGGTGGATGCGCTCTACTTGGCGACATTGAATCGCTTTCCCACCGATGTGGAGAGGACGCATTGTGTCGAGTACATCACCGGAGGAGGGCCGAAGAAGGACCCCAAGTCTGCCCTGGGCGACCTGTTCTGGGCCTTGCTTAATAGCGGTGAGTTTCTTCTGAATCACTGACCGCCTTGTGCTGGTGCAGCATCTCATCCACGACGAGATGCACGTTGTGCTTTCTTCAGACGCCGCCGTTCCTTGCGGCTGAGCTGTGACACATCGTCGGAATCGCCCATGTCGTCGTTTTCGCTGTCGCTGTCCTCGTCGTCCATCGGCTGGGACTGACTGACAGGTGGAGCTGTGGCATGCGGAGGGTCTATGCGGACTTGCGGAGCCGAGGGGGGAATGGATCGCGTGCGAGTTGGCAACTCCTCCTGTGCCGCTGGAGCCGTCGGAGCCGCTGGTTTTGCGGGGGCCTTTGCGGCAACCGGTTCTGGCTTCCTGGGTTTGACCTGAGCTGTCGGTTTCGCCTGCTCGGTTGGTTCGCCTGGAGTGCGTTTCAGGAAATTCGGCATGCGAACCAGGAACTTGGGCTTAGGAATTCCGCTGGCCAGCCGCTCTGCCGTAGCGTGTGCGGAATGGATCGCCCGCATGATTCGCGGTGGCTTCTTGGGGGCGCACTCATTGGTGATGTGGACGACAAATCGAGCATGAATCAGCAGGGCGAAAACGGTCATCAGGTGCCAGAGTGTCGTTGTGCCTGCAAACAGCAGCGGTTCGTTGCCTGCCGAAACCAGCGCGCGGGGGCACAGCATGGCAATCGTGGCTGCAACGGCACACCACCATGTCGTATCCCACGCCAGTCGACTGGGACGGGAGTGGCGCATGTCCAGTTGGACCAGTCGATGCAGGGCCAGGAATGTGATGGACGCAGGGATCAGCCAGTGCAGCGTCTCAGCCTGCCACATTTCAATGGTCCAGCGTCGCTGCACAAAGCGGGCAAACGCGAGGTGCAGATCGGTCGTGACACAACAGCACGCCAGTCCCCAGTACATACTGGACAGCCACCAGACGCGATATCGTCCGCCAAAGTCTTTCCGGCTGCGAATGCGATACCAGAGAATCAGCAGCGACAGCTGTGTTGCGGTGAGCAGGCAGATCGTGCTGAAGAAGCGTGGCAGACGCCGGTGTTCCAGACTGAGAATTTCTTTGAATGCCGAGTCACCTGACCCGGCGGTCATCCCGATCCAGAGCATCCCCATCCACAGAACGACACCAGCGGCGATGATGGACGCAATCCGTACAGGCGAAAACGGAATCATGCTCTCGCGTGGATGAGCGACGAGCGGTTGCGGAGCGGCAGATGAATCGACGGCATGGTCGGTCTGGCTTCTGGCTGCCGAACGAGGTCGCGCAGTGCGACTCTTCGACGCCGTCGCTCCCCGATCGGCATCCTGTGCCAAACGGCGTCGACGGCGATCAGCACCTGACCCCGCTCCGATAAATCCTGCGTTCATGGCTCACAACGACCTGAACGAGGTGAGTCGCGTCCATGTTCCCGCCAGAGGTGGGGGAAGTTGATCCTGGGCGCGCAGACCTCCCTGATGCCATTAGCATCGGCGTTCCAGGTGGGCGAGACTCGGTCTGAGCGTCTTGGGATGCTCGTTCCGTCACAGTCCGCAAAAGTTCGCGGTTGCAAACGTCAGTGTTCGCGGCATTGCCGCAGTCTACCAGGCCGACGTGGGCTGCCTGACCGGTTAGTGCTGGTGCCGGTTGTGGCGATTGTTATAGTTGTGATGGTTGTTTGATTGTCCCGCGACCTCGCCGTGCCTCGGAGTCGCCAACACACAGGGTGCTCTTCGCGATGCCATCCCTCTCCGCCATTATTGCTCGACCAACTTTGGTTTACACTGCGTGCGCAGCTGGCCTGGATCGGATGACAGGTTGCCCGCAGAAGTTGCTTTCATCTCAGGCCATGTTGGCGCGGCTGGTTGCTCTCGTTGTGATCGGCGGCCTCATTCTCGCCACTTCGGGCCGCTAACCGACGACTTGAGCAGCCGTTCAGACGAACGGCTGTTTGTGTCAGGCCTTGTTGCCCTGATGCCCCGTTGTCGCGTGTTTCGCCACAGTGTGGTGCCGTCGGCTGATGTGGTGAGTCATCTACGTGGTGTAGTCGGCATTCAGGCGAACGTATTCGGCTGTCAGATCGCAGGTCCAGAACTTGACGCTTTCTGCGCCCAATTTGAACTGCAGATCAATTGTCACTTCACCGGTGGCCATTGAGGCCGACACATGCTGTTCATCGAACGCGACCGGTCGACCGGATTCGTACAGCAGGAATCCATTCACAATCAGAGTGCAGTCCTGTTCGCGAAACGGAACATTCGCGTAACCAGCTGCGGAGACAATGCGGCCCCAGTTGGGGTCGTTGCCAGTGATGGCTGTCTTGACGAGGGCACTGTCGGCCACGGTCTTGGCAATACGAAATGCTTCGTCCCGTGTGGGGAGGCCCGAAACCTGAATCGTGACGAAGTGCTCGGCCCCTTCAGCGTCGCGGATGATCTTTTGTGACAGATCGAAGCAAACTTCGTTGAGGGTCTGCTGGAATGCGGCCAGTTCCTCGGGTGACGCGGGACTGGCTCCGGCGGCTCCGTTGGCCAGCAGCAGCACGGTATCGCTGGTGCTCATGTGCCCATCAACGCTGATGCAATTGAAGCTGCGATTGACCGCGTGACGCAACATCGACTGGGCCTGTTCCGCAGTGATGGCGGCATCAGTCATGACGACCGAGAGCATCGTGCCCATATTGGGAGCAATCATGGCTGCACCTTTGGCTGCACCGGCGACGGTGACGGGCTGGTCCTGGATTGTCAGCGTGCGTGAGATCTGTTTGGGGACGGTGTCTGTTGTCATCATGCCGCGGGCGGCACGGTGAAATGCTTCCGGGGTTGAATCGAGCGCGGCATGCCCGCGGGGAATGCCTTCGGTCAGTTTGTCCATCGGGAGAAAGCGTCCGATCACTCCTGTCGAGCAGACCAGCACCTGCTCACCGGCACAATTCAGATGTGCGCCGGCAAGGGCCGTCATCTTCTCGGCATCGTCAATCCCACGCTGACCGGTGCAGGCATTCGAGTTTCCGGAGTTCAGCACGACTGCGCGAACCGTTGTCGCCGGCACGCGGCTGCGGGAGACAATGACAGGAGCACCCACAACACGATTGGTTGTAAACACGCCGGCAGCAATGCAGTCGCGATCTGAAACAAACAACGACAGATCGAGTGAATCTGCAGCCACTTTGATGCCGCAGGAGACGCCCGCCGCGGAAAATCCTTGAGGAAGTTTGGGTTGAGTCATGAGTTGCAATCTGAATTGACGGTTACTGTCAGTGCCGTTCGGTCGACGTGGCGGGAGTCATCTCAGGAATTCATTTGAACCGCAAGTCTGCGAGATGGCGATCGACGGGTCAATCTGAGGTCGGTTTTCGTGTCAGTTGCAGTTCTTTGAAGTCCAGTTGCCCCTTTGGAGCTCCGGATGGAAGGTGCATACGAAGTGTTTGACGACCGGACGGGAGTTGCATGGCCCCCAGTTCCAACTCTCCCCAGCGCCGGTTGTTGTACCTCGCGCGGCCTCGTTCATCGCGATGTGGTAGTGCGATGGCTTCCGGCGTGGCAGGGATGAGTGGTGTCAATAACTGCTGCCGACCGCAGCTGGTTTCGAGAGTTGCTGCGGCCAGCGAAGGTTCGGCCCCATAGCGGAACAGCAGGGAGTATTTGCCAGGGGTAACGACTTCGAGGTCAAAGGAAATAGTTTCGCCTGCGGTCCAGTTGGTCAGCCAGTCGTGGGCGAAGCCAGGGCCGGAAAAGAAGTGCTGTTTTCCGTCGAAGGTGGCCTGCGGGGCGTGTAGCGTGACGGGGTTCTCCTGAAGGTGGCCGATTTGAATCGGCAGGCGTTCCAGCCCATCGTCGAAAATGTCATCGATCCACGCTTCGTATCTGGCCGAGAGGTCGGCGACGATATCCGGCTTTTGAGATGCCAGATCCTGCTTTTCCCCCGGATCTGAAAGCATGTCGTAGAGTTGCCAGGGGGGAGCACTGCCATCATTGGGGCGAGCTGAGGAGCCTCCCTGGGGACCTTTGATTTCCCGGACAAGCCGGTACTGTTCGGTGCGGACGGCCCCCGGATACCGATTTGTTTCGGAAATGGGATTGTGCGTGAACAGGGTGCGCTGCGGCCAGTTTTCCTCGCGGCCTTCCATCAACGGAACGAGGCTCATTCCATCCAGTGCCAGGCTGTTCTCTGGGCGACCCACGCCGCAAAGTTCCATGAGCGTTGGCAGCAGGTCGATGTGTGACGTGAGCTGGGTGACCGTTCGCGGAGCCTTGAATCGTTGCGGGAAACGGACGAACAGCGGAACTCGACTGCCGCCTTCGTGCACACTGGTTTTCCCGCCTCGCATGCCCGCGTTGTAGATCTTCACCCCAGCCGTCCCGCCGTTGTCTGTCAGGAACAGGACGATCGTGTTTTCCGCCAGTTGCTGTGCATCGAGTTCCTGCAGCAGCCGGCCGACATTGTCGTCGATGTTTTCCACCATGCCCCAAAACGCGGAGACGCTGGGGTCAAATCCCCTGCTGGCGAAGCGGTCGTAGTATTTGTCGGGAACCTGATAAGGAGAGTGGGGAGCGTTGTAGGCGAGGTAGCAGAAGAATGGCGAACGCCTGTTTTCGCGAATGAATCGCAAGGCTTCGTCCGTCAGTGTGTCGGTGATGTAGCCACTGGTTTCCACG
Source organism: Planctomycetaceae bacterium (assembly GCA_020426515.1). Lineage (GTDB taxonomy): Bacteria > Planctomycetota > Planctomycetia > Planctomycetales > Planctomycetaceae > JACKHO01. The sequence goes on from JAGQPW010000078.1 coordinate 10,489, forward strand.
GGCTTGCTGCCGCGCAGGAGTTTGGTGTGGAAGTAGTTGTTGATGTGACCATTGTGGAATCCAAAGAACTCATCGAATCCCTGACCCGGAGGGGTGTAGGGATACTGCTCCCCATTGTGCCACTTGCCGATACAGGTGGTTCGATAGCCAGCGGCCTGGAAGGCTTCTCCGATGGTAACTTCGTTGCTACGCATCGTCTCCCGGTTGTGAGTGACGCCGTGTGTTCCCGTGCGCACGGGATACCGCCCCGTGAGCAGTGCGGCCCGTGTCGGGGCGCAAAAGGAGTTCACATAAAACCGCTCAAACTGAATGCCGTTTCGCCCGAGTTTATCGAGATGCGGTGTGTTGAGATGCGCGTTTCCATGCAGGCTCAGATCACCGTAGCCCTGGTCATCGGTCAGGATGAGCAGCACGTTCGGCGGTCCTGCAAGTCCAGAGGAAAAGTAGAGGAACGGAGCGAGGAGCAGGGTGAGAAACCGTAGGGCGGCAGAAATTCTCATGACACGTTCCACGAAGTGTGACGGGATGCTCCAGAACAGCCGGGTACTGGCCTGCTCACCGTCGCAACCCGCACGGGATTCGTCAATAGCCGGGCACGCTGCGTGCGAACCATCTGCGGGTTTCAGCGGACGTTAGAATCGGGAGCCCTCTGGTTGTGTCCGCCAATGACTTTGTCGACAATCAGGTTGTTGTCAGCGAAAGACGGTTTGGAACCTCGGGTGTAGGAGCAGTGTGATGTTGAGTTTTCAGCGGATCTTGGTGGGAGTGGATGTTGTCGACAACGATCTGACGACAACGTCGCGTGAGGCTTGGAATCAGGCGCTCAAGATGGCTTCGTCTTGCAATGCTGAGTTGCTGCTCGTGACGGTCAGCAGTACGTCCCCAGTCGATACGGAATCGGTCCTGACTGACAATGACGAAGTCCTGGGGACACTCAAGGAAATTGAGGATGTGCATGCTCGGTTGCAGCAGGAGGCGGAATCGCAAGGGGTGGGCAGTCGCTCGATCATGTCTCACGGACGCAGCTGGTATGAGATCATTCGAACGGTGTTGCGCGAAAACGCGGACCTGGTTGTCGTTGGGACGCGTGGGCGCGGACGGGCGGAGCGGTTGCTGTTTGGCAGCACCTCAATGAAATTGCTGCGGAAGTGCCCCTGCCCCGTGTGGGTGACTCGACCCGAACCCGAGGTGCATGCGAAAACCATTCTTGTCGCGGATGATTTTCAGGAAGTGGGGGCCAGAGCGGTGCAAATTGGCGTGGATCTCGCCAAAGTTCTCGACGCCCGCCTGCTGTATGTGCATAGCGTGATGTTCCCGCTGATGGGCGCATTGCGGCGCACGGAAGCATCGAAGGATGACATCGATGCCTACTGCGAGAAAGTGCGGTCCGAGGCGGAACAGCACATGCAGGAGCGGTTGGCTCATACGGATCACCGAACGGTGCAGGCAGGTGTGCAGGTGCGTGTGGCGACCGGGCCGGCGGATCTGGCTGTGGAGGAAATCGTTCGGGAAGAAAAGATTTCCCTGGTCATCATGGGAACGTTGGGGCGGTCCGGAATTCCGGGCATTCTGTTGGGCAACACCGCTGAACGCTTGCTTCCGCTGCTGGATTGTTCGGTGCTGGCGCTCAAACCGGACGGGTTTGTTTCTCCGGTAACTCTGGATTCATGACCCCTCAGGAGTCGTTCATCTATCTGGATCATCATGCCACAACGCCGGTCGATCCGCGCGTTGTGGAGACGATGAGTTCCTGGTGGACGACGTGGGCTGCCAATGCCTCCAGCATCAGTCATCGGGCAGGGGACTGGGCTCGCGAAGCTGTTGAGGCCGCTCGCGCCGAAATCGCTGAAGAGCTCCGCTGCGATGCCCGTGAGCTTGTGTTCACAAGCGGGGCGACGGAAGCGAACAATCTGGCACTCAAAGGAGTGTTGGCGGGACGACAGACGCAGCAACGGTTGTTGACTGCTGCCGCCGAACATCGATCGATCCTTGACCCCGCACGCCGGCTGCAACGCCAGGGGGTGGATGTCAGCGTGCTTCCGGTCACAGCCAGTGGTTCCATTGATCCCGGCCGACTTCGAGAGGCGATAGATTTGGGGACCACACTGGTTTCGATCATGTGGGCCAACAACGAAGTGGGTACGCTTAGCGAAGTTGCAGAGATCGCCGATCTCTGCCAGCAGGCTGGTGTGCCTCTGCATGTGGATGCGTCACAGGCGGCCGGTAAGTTGGCCATTCGGCTTAATGAGCTGCCGGTCAATCTGCTGAGCCTGACAGCCCACAAGTTTCATGGTCCGCAGGGTATTGGAGTCTTGGTGGTCCGGCGCGGTGAATTGCTCCGACCGCTGCAACCTCTGCTTGATGGAGGAGGGCACGAACAGGGGCTGCGGAGCGGGACATTGCCAGTTCCTCTGGTTGTGGGGATGGGAGCGGCGCTCACAATCGCTGCGAAGGAAAGAGTCGACGACAACCAGAGAATTGGCGCGCTGCGCGACCAACTGTGGAACGGATTGCAGCAGCGTGTGCCAGAAGTCACGAGAAACTCACCCGCATCGAACTGCCTGCCACACAATCTCAATATTCACGTGGGCGGCGTGGATGGGGATGTCTTGATGATGCGGCTGAAGGCGACGCGATTGTGCGTCAGTTCGGGGGCGGCCTGTACTTCGGCACGTTCGGAACCGAGCCACGTCTTGCGGGCCATGGGGTTGAGCGACCAGGAGGCTCGCGCAAGTTTGCGATTTGGACTGGGACGGTTCACGACCGCCGCTCACATTGCGGATGCGATCGACATTATTGCCCAGACTGTTTCGGACATCCGGAACGAAGGGTGAGCAACATCGGATGATGCGGAGTGACTACCGCGTCGCGGTTCGCACGTATCGCCGAGGCTCCAGCGGACTGGCCAGTGATGTCGGCTCCAGCGCCGACTTTGCAGTCCGAATGGGTGTTACATTCGATGTGGAACTACGGAGCTGACGCTGGACTTCGTGTACTGCGGGCCACTGTGGATCCTGGCGATGTTCCATGGCGGGGACGAGTTGTTCGCGTTGTGGCTGTACCCGTCGCCCAAAGGCGTTATCGGCAGGAAGTTCGCCTGAGCCGAGTTCTCCGTCGAGATACTTCAGAAACGCAGGGCTGGCCTCGTGGATAATGACCACACGGTTCGGGGCTCCGGGGCGATTCGGATCGCGGATGATCACAACGACTTCTGCGTTTCCGGCGGCAACATCCTGTGGGTTGGTGACAGCCGCTGGTTCGGATGCCATGGGGGGAGTTGAGTTGAAAGGATTGCCTGCTGCGGGAGTGGCTGCTGTTTCCGGAAAGCCAGCCGCTCCGTTATTCACCAGCAGGTCCGGTTCTGCGGGATGCACAACCGGAGTTACGGATGGCGGAGTGGCGACAGGTTCGTAGAGTGCGGTCAGGCTGCACTCGTCCAGCAGCTTGTGTACGGCGAACAGCCCGGCGTACAGCCCGCGTTGCCCCTGTGTGTCGGCAGCAATGCAGATCCCCACCAGTTCGCCGCGCTGGTTGAACAATCCACCACCCGAGCGACCGCGAACGGGAATGCCGGTGCACTCAATGTTGTGTGGACCCTCGTAGCGGTCGATGGCCGTGACTCGCAGCTGTTCACGCGAGGGGTTCTCGCCGCCACTGCATCCAATACAGGCCACCTGCTCGCCATCCGTGGGAGCGGCGTCGCGACGAGCGACGGGAACCTGTGGGAGCGGCTGGTCGGTCGGAATGGAAATCAGGCCGACATCGGCATCAAGATCGAACTTCTCCAGTTTGGCGAGGAACAGTTTGGGCTGCCCGTCGCTGAAGGCGTCGACCTCGATTTTCCCTTCGGGAGTGAAGTTCCGAAAGATGTGACCGCAGGTCATGATCAACGTGTGTCCTGGTCGGCTGCTGATGACCGTTCCGGATCCCAGATTCATCTTGTCGCCAATGCGAACACGAATTCGGATACTGGCCGCCATCGGGGCAGTACCGGGAGCGCTCTCGCTCGCATTTGGGGTGGTTGTTCCCACTGTCGAGTCGTTTCCACGGATGACAGGCTGAGTCTTGGGTTCGCGGCCAAAGGGCCACAATCCAGCCATGCCGCTGCGTGGTTCCTCGGCAGGGACGACAGGTTCCTGTTTAAGCGGCTGCTCGTCTGGTCGTCGAATTGGAGCGGCTTCACCGAGCGAGATTTCGAATGGACCGGGAGGAGGAACGGGTGACTTCGACGGCTGTGCAATCGCGGGGGGATTGCCAGCCGGAATACGTGCCACCATCTGTCGCAATTCCCCTTCGGTCATCAGTCCGACGACGCGGTCGACTTCCTTGCCATCAACGACGAGCACAAATGTCGGAACGCGATCGACTCGGAACTGATTCGCCAGTTCTTTCTGTTCGTCGATATCTACCGATTTGACCGGCAGGCCTTCCCGTTCCAGTTTGGCGACGAGCGGCGCGACGCGCTGGCAGGGGCCGCACCATGTGGCTCCGAACTTGTAAACAATGCCCCGAGAATCTGCAGCGGAGACTTCGCCGAAGAACAGGGACGAAAAACAGATGCTTCCAATAAGCAGGGCACGAATTCCCGCGTGAGCGCACATGGCAAACCTCCTGGAAGAGGTGTAATTCGAGAGCTGAGACATGTTGGGCATGTTGCAGCAGGGAACAATGACACCACTCAATTGAGTGAGGCCACAGACGGATGGAACTTTCACCGCACGCAAATGTGCTGCGTGAAGGAACCAGTGGTGAATCGGATTGTGGACGCGGGGGGGGAAGGGGTGACTGAACGGGAGGCCAAGGGCCGGGGAGTGGACCTGGCAATGAAAAACAACAGTTCAGTCATGCGGGCATCCTGCCTAACGGTTGCGACCCAGGACGGGTCTGACTTGCAGAATCCTTCTGCAACTGCATCACGGACGATGCGGTGAGGGGGGCTTGTAATGCTTACATTCAAATCTTGTCAACGTGACATTTCCAACACGTCTGGTGTCGACGGAGTTGGCCGAAATGGCTGCCAGGACCGGGTGTCGACCTGGCTGACCACTGAAAATCCTGAGGTTCATGTGTTGCCACCATTTCTCAGGCGCTTCAGACAGATGTTGAGCATCTCTTGTGCCAATGGCTTCGGTTGCGGACGAGTTCTCTTGTCTCCGGCGGCCGTTTGTCCATCGGATGGCATCCCCGGTTGATGGGAAAACACCGGACATCGCAGCGGGCTCATTGCCCCCAATAGCTGCGTTGTGTACGGTTCTGAAGTTTCGAGAAAATCCATTTCGGGCATGATTGGGGATGGGCGACAAGTCCCAGCCTCCTTCAATCCGGTGGGCCGGTTTGTGCACCTCACAACGGCCGCCTGATTGATGCCAAGACGTGAAACTGAATCCACCGTATGTCTGAACAACCTCAGCAGCCCGAGAAACCATCCGTTCCGCCACGCCGGAAATCTCCGTCCGGGGGCCCCAGGGCGTCTAAACCGCGAAGTCCGTTTCCAGTTTTTCTGGTGATTGTTTCCGGACTGGCGCTGCTGCTTTACGCAGGCTGGAACATCTCACAGCCAATTTATCACACGCGTGTGGACTACTCCTTCTTCCTGGGGCAGCTCGACACCGACAATGTGCAGTCCGTGACGATTTCCGGAACGGAGTTGGGCGGCAAATGGAAGACCAAGCCCAAGCATGCCGAAGATGGGCATGAGTACACCGAGCAGTTTCTAACCGAAATTCCGCTGTTTGAAGACCGGACGCTGCTGACCAAGCTGAATGACAAGCAGGTGGAGATTGACACCCGCAGCAGTCAGTCGGGGATGTTTCTGCAGTCCCTGCTGTATATCTGGCTGCCAGGCATTGCGATCATGTTGCTGTTCTTCTTTTTTATTCGTCGGTCCAACGATCCGTTTGGCTCCGGGATGTTCGGGAACTTCGTCCGCAGTCCCGCCAAGGAATTTCAGGCCAGCGAAGTCAAAGTCACATTTGCTGACGTCGCAGGTCTGGAGAATGCCAAACGTGAATTGACCGAAGTGGTCGACTTCCTGAAGGACCCTACGAAATTCGTCAAACTGGGGGCTCAGATTCCCAAGGGCGTGCTGCTGATGGGGTCTCCGGGAACGGGGAAAACGCTGATGGCACGGGCCGTCGCGGGAGAAGCGGGCGTCCCGTTCTACTCCATTAACGGTTCTGAATTCATTCAGATGTTTGTGGGTGTTGGTGCCAGCCGCGTGCGGGACATGTTCCGCGAAGCGAAGGAGCACGCCCCCTGCATTCTGTTTATTGACGAAATTGACGCCGTAGGCCGCGTTCGCGGAGCGGGCTTGGGCGGCGGTCACGATGAACGTGAACAGACGTTGAACCAGATCCTCAGCGAAATGGACGGTTTTCAGCCCACCGAATCCATCATTGTGGTGGCGGCGACCAACCGGCCCGATGTTCTCGATCCGGCACTGTTGCGTCCCGGCCGTTTTGACCGCCATGTCTCCGTCGATAAGCCGACGAAGGAAGGCCGACTGGGAATTTTGAAGGTGCATTCCCGCAATGTCCCCCTGGCTCCAGACGTCAATCTCGAGGAGATTGCCAATGGGTCGATCGGATTCACCGGAGCGGAACTCAAAAACCTGGTCAACGAAGCGGCACTGCATGCGGCACGGAAGGACAAGTCCAAAGTCGATGCCTCGGACTTTGAAGATGCCCGTGACAAAATCATGATGGGCGTGGAACGGGAAGAAATTTTGAATGAGCAGGAAAAGTGGATGACCGCTTATCACGAGGCCGGCCATGCTCTGCTCAGCTGGTATTCACCCGAAGCGGACCCTGTTCACAAGGTGACGATCGTCCCTCGTGGGCGGGCCCTGGGTGTCACGCAGTTTGTGCCTGATGAAGACCGCATGCATATGGGGCAAAAGCGGCTGGAAACAATGTTGTCAGTGGCTCTCGCAGGTCGCGCGGCTGAAAAGCTGATCTTTGACGAGTACTCGGCCGGAGCGGAAAACGACATTCAGCGGGCCACTCAGATTGCCCGCCGCATGGTCGGTCACTGGGGCATGAGCGACGTGATCGGTCCGGTAGCTTTTCGCGAAGGGGACGAGCATCCATTCCTCGGCAAGGAAATTCACGAGCAGCGCAAGTACAGCGAGCAGACAGCGGCTCTGATCGATCAGGAGGTGCAGCGTATTCTCCGATCGGCCGAAGGGCACGCTACGGACGTGCTGGTGGAACATCGCACGGAGTTGGAACTGGTCTCAAAGCAATTGATGGAAAAGGAGATCCTTTCCAAGGAGGAGCTGACTGAGCTGATCGGTCCCCCTGCACAGCGCCCTCAAGAGGAGCATCCTCCCAAGGACGAAAAGCCGCCTGCAGAAGAGTAACATTCCTCCGGGCCACCTGATCAGGTGGCCCGTGTTGCTTTACGCTGCCCGACTGGCGGGAGCCATCGCATCCTGCATGGTTGAAGTCGACTGCAGCTTGGCGATTTCGGCCAGCGAGACTTCGAGTTGCTGGACCAGTTCGCGAATGACGTGCTCGGCGGTCAGGCGGTCCTGCTGCCAGCGGTCACGTTCCGCCTGACCGTAGGATTGCTCTTCCTTTACGCGTTCGAATTCTTCTCGCAAGTGTTGTTCGCGGGTCGCCACGTCGGATTCACGCTGGGCGAACCACTCGACGAGTGCCGCTCCTTCGTTGGCCAGGCTGACCTGTTGCCGCTGGAGTTCCTGCAAAGATCCAGCCAGTTCTTCCCGCTGCGTGGCGAGCATTTCTCCCATCTGGCGGAAGTGATCCGAGAACTGCTGGCGGGCTTTGTGCAGCAACTGCTGCGCTTCAAGAGATTCACCTTCGTGTGCATAGATGGACCAGGCATCGTCGACTGCGACCCTGAGATCGACAGCCTGATGCAGAGAGGTTTCCAGCTCGCGGCGAAGTGTGTCGAGGCTCTTGCGTCGCGTTTCCAGCGATTTGGCCAGGGAGTCGAGCCGCTCTTCCTGCTGCAGAAAGTGCTTTCGGGTGGCGTTTCGCTCCTGCGACCAGCGTTCCCGTTCGGCTTCCAGTTCTTCCCGCTGCTGCTGGAGTGTCGTTTCGACCTGTCTCCGGTGGTCCTGAAACAGCTTCTGCTCTTCGGTTAGGGAGTCTTCTCGCTGCGTCATCAGGTCGCGGAACCTCCGCATGTGCGCCAGCCGCAGGCGAATGGAAGCTTCGACCTGTTCGGTCCAGACGCGTTGGCGTTGCTGTTGCTTCTCCAGTTCTGTCTGACGGGATTGAACATTGTGGCGCAATCGTTCGAGATGCTGCTCGTGAAGCTTGGTTCGCTTCTCGGCATTGATCTCTCGACGTTCCAGTTCCTGTTCGCGAAGGTCGAGGGCGGTCAGCTTTTCCTTACGCAGTTGTTCCAGTTCCTGCAGGTGTCGGGTGCGTTCCTCGGTTCGCTGAGCGGCCCACTGCTCGTCTCGCTGGTGTTGGGCATCCTGATCCGCTTCCAGTTGCTGGCGGGTCACCAGCAAAGCCTCTCGCTCCGCCGAGAGTTCCTGCTCCAGGTCGGCTTTGAGCTTCTCGCGTTGCTCGGCCAGTTCCGCCTGCTCCTGCTTCAAGAGTGTCTCGGACTGCAGCAGATCGGCTTCTTGTTGCTGGAATTTCGTAGTCAGGAGCTGTTCGCGCTCGTCAAGTTCCCGTTCGCGTGCGAGGGTGGCTTCCCGGATGCTGGCCGTTTCCTGCTGGAATTCCAGCTCCAGTTGTTCGCGACGCTGCTGAAGTTTGGCGGCGAGCTGCTCTTCGCGCTGGGTCAGATCCTGCTCTCGCGCGGCTGTTGCAGCAATCGCCGCTGCTGTTTGTTCCTGGAATTCCTGTTCCAGTTGAGTTCGCCGCAGTTCGATCTCCGCAGCAATTTGCTGCTCTCGCTCATTGAGTTCCTGCTCGCGCTTTGCGGCGAGTTCCCGGGTGAGTGTCGACTGTTGCTGAAGTTCCAGCTCGAACTGCTCTCGCCGCTGCTGCAACTCGGCTTCGAGACTCTGGCCTCGCTCAGCCAACTCCTGTTCGCGAGTGGTCGCAGCCTCTTGGGCTGCTTTGATTCGCAGGTCAAGTGCTCGTTCACGAAGGGCAAGCTGCGACTCTCGCTGCTGGATGGACTGCTCGGCGTCTGCCTGCAGTTCCTGTTCGCGACGCTTCGCTGCGGCTTCGAGTTCTGCCTGTCGCTGTTCGATGTCCCGTTCGAGTTGCTGCCGCTTTTGTCGGAGATCCGATTCGAGCTGCCGCTGTTGTTCTGCCAGCGACTGCTCGCGTCGGGCGGCGGCCGCATCGGCTTCTGACTGTTGCTGCTGGAGGCGGCTTCGCTGCTGCTCGAACTGCTTTTTCTGCTCGTCCTCGCGTCGCTTCAGATCGTCTTCGGCCTTGTGGATGGCGAGTTCGCGTGCGTCGAGAATCGACTGCACCTGCCGCAGTTCCGCTTGTCGGGAGCGAATCTGCTCGCGGGCTGTCTGCTGTTCGTGAAGCAGGGCGGCCAGCTGCGAATTGACCTGCTGTTCACGCCGATCCAGTTCCGCCAGCTGAGTCCGCAGGTGATCAAGAATGCGGTTGGCGTGAGCCAGTTTCTCGTCAGGACGGGCAGACGCGCTTAGCGGGGCAGCAGCGGGATGAGTTCCGTCCGACATCGGGGATCCTTTCCCTCGTCGATGACCAGCGTGACTGACATACGCAATGAAACACGCAATCGCCCCGAGGCATCCTGCGCGGGGCGATCACGAGCAATTGACTACAATTCAGCCGCCGTGAAGCGGCCTTGCCAAACTGTCCCGTTAACCAACGTGACGATTCAGCATTTCGGCGATGCGTTCTTTCGGCTGCAGCCCCATCATCCGGTCGACCGGCTGGCCTCCCTTGAAGACGATCATTGTGGGGATGCTGTCGATGCGGAAGTTAATTGCGGCCTGACGGCTCTGATCGGTGTTCAACTTGCCGACCTTCACTTTGCCGGCGAAGTCGCCCGCCAGTGCTTCGATGGTGGGAGTCAGCATTTTGCATGGACCGCACCAGGGAGCCCAAAAGTCGACCAATACAGGTTCGCCGCTTTCCAGGACTTCGGATTGGAAATTGTCGTCGGTGAATTCGACCAGTGGACCGGCCATGTTTTCTCTCGCGGGGCAGTGACTGCAACGGAATCAGCTCAGGTGGCTGATGGAAAAGTTGGAGGATTATACGGAGGTGAGGTACCGTGTCAACGTCCGTTCTTGCGGTCGTATATGCCGCAAATTCTGATGCTGATTTGTGTTGCTATCAAATTACGGGGTCTGACTTTCGGGCGTCGAACTCGTCTCCGCCGCTGACTGAATCATCTGGATGAAGTGCGTGGTCTCGTCATGTTCTTCGAGGCCCTGTGGAGGCAGGTACGTAAACGTATTAAAGCTCACCGGGACATTGAAATGGATGTCCGAAAACGCCAGAGTCATGATTGGCTGGTATGTCTGCTGTGCTTCATCGGTGAGCTTTAAGTATTGAATGCGTAAGGGGAAGTGAGTTTTGGCGTCGAATGCGACGCGAACCAGATCGGGCATGAATGCGGCCATGTTATTGGCCATGTTGCCCAGACCCCCCAGCAGTTCCTGCCGTCTCGTCGGGTTCCACTTCCCTTGAATCGTCTGAACAGCCTGGCCGCTGACCATTTCTTCTTCCACCCGGTCAAAAACCATCGTGCGTTCCAGTGACGCCAGGATGGCTGGCAGCCCGCCAATCCCCAGTTCGGCCGCCTGTAAAGCCTCGGGTTGATCCAGATGCCGGCGAGTTTCCTTCAAAATTCTCTGAATGTCCCGTCGCGAAACCTCGGTTTCCGGTGCGGGTGGCTTGGATGACGGGTCGGTCGGAACTTCCTGGATGGTTCGCTGCGTGTGCAGCATCTGTCCGTCGCAAACTTCCAGGAACGTCCCCCGCAATTGCCCCAGTTCCATGTGGTATTCCAGCTTGAATCGGAATCCACTGGCGGAGATGAAGTCCCCTTCGGATCGAAAGCGATAGTCGCCCAGGGCAATGGTTTGTGTGACATGCGCCTGGATGGACTCACGTTGAAACAGGGCTTCCCGAGCCTCGTGCAGCACTTTCTGTGCACGTTCGAGTCCCTGATCTGAAGGCTGTTCCGGAGCTGCTTCAGTGACCGAAGGTGTTTTCTTGTCGTTGGTTGTGTCTGTGTCTTGCGACCAGACCCGCGCTCCCTGCCAAGCCCCGATGAGCAGCAGAAAGGCCCACGTTGTCAAAATAGGCAGGTTCTTCATGTTGGTCCGAAAATGCGGGATTTGTCAAAGAATTTGATCGCCGGGGTCCGAAAACAGATGTGAGTGTCACTCTATTTGGAGGCTACCCCTGCATTGCAGCGGTCGTTTCCCAGTGGGGCACCAAGGAAAGGTTGAGGTGAAATGGCTCGCCGGGATGCATGTGGGCCCCACAGTCTTGGGGAACGGCTCCACAGTGCAAGGTAACAGTGTAGTTGCCACCCGGCGAACAGGTGAACCGCAACCTGCCGTGTTTCAACCGGAACCGAATCGAGGTCAGCGTGATGAGAATTTACTTTCTGGCACTGGGAACCTTGCTGATTGTGTGCGTCGGCTGCGCACACGACGGTCAGCAACTCGTAAACCATCACGGCGAATACCATGCGCCTCCTGCCGAAATGCTGGCCCATCCTGGGCCGATGGTAGGCGGGCCTGGCCCCGGGGTGATGTTGGCTTCCGCCAACGGTGGTATGGTACAGCCCGGCATGATGCCACCTGGCATGATGCCGCCTGGAATGGGATGCCCTCCTGGTCCGGGAATGGGAATGATGCCCCCAATGCAGGCGCCTGCTCAAAGTACGCAGGTTCGCTTCCTGGGGCCCGAAGGCATGCAGATTGGCTGGCAGATCGGCGAAGGCTTCGCCGATGCCCAGATCACAGCTCCGGGGCGATACAACTTCCATCAGGGAGCAACCTATCGCCTGAAGCTGGCCCGTGTGCCTGGTCGTGAAGGGCTGACCCTGTATCCATCGCTGCACATTTACCCGGTGCAGGCGCAAACAGCGGCCTATCTCGAACACAACACTCTGCCGATCCGCATTACCGACGAGGATCTGGATCAGGTTGAAACGAACAACTTTGTCACCAAGGTCATCTACCTGCCGGATGCGAAGTATCAGGAACTTGCCATCGCCGGTGTGGAAGAACTGGTGTCCACCCGTCTGGGACCAGGACTCGATCCCGTGGCTGAGGCCGATCGTCGCGGAACCATTATGGCCGTTGTTCGCATCGGAAACCTCGATTACGAAATGCCCACGCAACTGGGTGGTGGACTCAGCCAGCAGGTTGGTCCAGATGGCGAGCTGATGCAGGCCTCTCATGTGGTTCAGGTGAGTGGTGAGCAGGGGCAGTACGTTCCTCCGATGCCCATCGGAATGTCACATGGCGGATCGAATATCCCCGGCGACATGATGATGAGCGGACCGAGCTATCCCGGTCAGCCTCCTTATAACCCCGTCATGAACGTTGCTGGTGGGCCTACGTATGGCTACCCCATTACAGGTACGCCGATCGGTCTGCCCGGTCCACCGCATCTGCCGCTGGGGCGTCCCGCCGGCCTGAAGAAGCACACCGTTCGCAATACCACCGACTACAACGTGGGTAAGCCAGTCGATCAGGTGCTGATTGATGTTCGGCACGAGCCGGGCATCAGTATGCCTGAACCAGTCAAGTACATTCAGTACACCGAATCGCATCCGTCTTATGGACAGGGTGAGGTCTCCATGCCCGCCTGGGCTGCCGGACAGCCAGCCCAGTAAGCGGCTCTGGAGATTCGGTTCCTTGAGATCCAGGGTGAGTCGTTTGCGAGCCGTCGCCAACGACTCACCCTTCTTGGTTGTCGATCAGTCCGTCCGCAGTTGTCTTCGGTCCGCGAGCCTCAGTCCCCATGCTTCTGTTGCTCCTGATTTCTGGGCTCGGCGTTGCATGCCTTGCTGTGCTGTTCGCCAGGCGAGACGGATGAAACGCAGAACTGGCACAAGTCCTGTTCGTTAAGCAGCGCAAATCATCATGAACAAAGCCATTGCCCTCGCCCTGTTCGTCCTGTGTGGTGAAGCCATTGGGCAGGCACAGGTGCCCGGTCGGTATTTCCCGCTGGACCATCGGCAGGTGCCTGGAGTGGCCAGCCGCTGGAATGCACTCACCCGTCCTGGGGCATTTGGCCAACCTCAGCCCGTTCAGATTCACCTTCCCGAAAAGGGGACGGTGTCGTTCTATCACGGCTCACCGCAGCGGGTGGTGGAAACTCAGGCCCCTTCGCAAGTGGGCTTGTTTGTGGGATACACCTACCGAATCAAGCTGTCCGGGTTGGAATCACATCCCGGCGTAGAGCTGTATCCCACCCTGGAAGTGATCGATCGACTGCATCCGCCCGAAGGCCTTGCCGAACGGTTTCCCATTCCGGTTGAAATCACAGCCGAGGAACTGGAAGCCGCACTGCAGGATCGAATGATCACCAAAGTCATCTACCTGGAGCAGCCTGACGTCGCTCGTCCGGTGGAGTCGACAGGTTTTCTGCCCGTTGAGGAGTTGTCGCCTCGCGAGAATCTGATGGCTGCCGCCGATCATCGCGGGCGCCCCGTGGCCATCTTCCGTCTGGGAGGGCGGATTCCCGATCCTCAGGCTCCCGCCGACGAGTTCTACAGCCAGTCACCGATTCAGTTCTCTACTGCGACAGTCCCTGCGGAGTAGTGCTCTTGCATTGCGAGTCTTCGAGAAAGCTGACCCCCATGACCGCATCACACATCTATTCATCGTTTTGCAGCCACTTCCAGGGGATCGTGTTGCCCCGGCTTCTGCTGGGGGGAGCGCTGTTGTGGACCTCATCCTGTGCTTCGGTTGATCGCTGGGCTGCGGGCGTTCCATCGCCACTTCCCAGGCTGGCCCGAACAGAGCACGCCTCCGATGTGACCCATGCGTTTGCCACGCAGGAGGAGGTCACAGGTAATGCGGTTCGCCCACTCAGCCATGAGGTTGCCTCAACGGCTCCATCCGACGCTGCGCCATTGGCTCCAAGTTCAGAGGGGGTTTCAAGAGTCTCGGGCAAGTCCGCATATTGGGAGGCCCCCGCCGGAACGCAGGGGGCAATCCAGCAGATGTCCGCCGAGTTTGCGATTCCTGCTTCCAATGTCGCCGATCCACTCTGCCCCGCGATTTCTCTGCCTGGTGAGCCGCGAACACAGCTTTCCTGTCCGCCCGGGGCGAGCTGCCCGCCGATGTTGCCCGCGATGCCACAGGGCCCAGGGGCATTTCCTCCGGAATCCAGTGATGACGAGTACATCTGTGATGGCGGTGACCGCCACCTGCCAGTCCGCTACGACAGCTTTCAGCGTCTAGGACTTGATCTCGAAGACACGGTTGCTGAATTCCCGGACGAAACCGGCAAAGTGCAGGTCAGAGCGTCCAATCGTGTTTGTGTCTACGCGCCTCGCTTTGGATCTGTACGGTCCATGACGGCACCGAATGAGGACTTCGTCTTCACGCGAGCGGCCGGGACCCATGAGAAGACGACCGTCGCTGGCTATGACCACCGCATGGTTCTCGACGAACGGGTCCAGCGTGACGCCCTGCATGGGCTGGATATGCGGTCGAGGGCCAGCGGGCTGGGCCAGCTGCAGATCGATGAGTCTCTGGCCAGCGACGTTCGTGCTGATCAGCATGAGATTCTGCTGAATGTCTTTGAGGACTACACCGCGTTCAAGGAAGGCCGCTTCGATCGCATCGATACGGCCGCTCTGGCACTCGCACGCGACACGGCCTTTGAGTGGTCACAGCAGCAGGC
>JAGQPW010000079.1:0-7393 GCA_020426515.1 Planctomycetaceae bacterium
TGCCGGAGATGTCGAGACCGAGACGGAAGGTTCGATCCTTGAGTTGCATCAGATACTCGTCGGTCACCTGCTCCGGGAAGTAGTAGCTGGTCAGCTCGGTCCCCGCGAGGTTCTGCTCGGCACAGAAGTCGATGAAGTCCAGCAGCGTCATGCTGGGCTGGGCATCCCCCGATCGACGCAGCTGGCGATTGAACGAGTACGCGGCCAGTGACAGCTTGAAAAACGGCTTGCCCGTACGTGCAACGGGATCAGCAGCGTGAAGCCGCGAAACTGCTGGCAGAGCTGCAGTGGCCAGAGTAGCGGCGGAGAGACTGAGAAACTCGCGACGGGAGACCATGGGCGATGCTTTCTGCGGAGATCAGATCAACGGGTGACGATCCCGAAGATACCGCATGCCAGCGCACATCGCGAGTCTTGCCGCATCAGGCGATACTATTCGACCTTGCGAGCTTCAACCTGCAGATGAGCCTGCTTGGCCGTGGCGAGTTTCTGGTAGAAAGCGCTGGGCTGATGGAACCCTTCGATACGCCCCAGCAGATCAGCCTCGGGGCTGAGAATGATGGTGCATGGGAGCCCCTTCACTTCGAGAATTTCCGTGACCCGTTCGTCCTTGTCGGCATCGAGATGCACGGCGATGTACGTCTTGTTGATGTACTCCACCAGCTGAGGCTGCGTGAGTGTCTGCTGTTCGAGCTTCTTGCAGTAGCCGCACCAGTCGGCTCCGAAGACCAGCAGCATCGGCTTGTTCTGGCTCTGTGACAGTTTGTGAGCGGCGAAGATGTCGTCGGCCCACTGAATTTCAGACTTGGGTTTGGCAAATCCAAATGGAGGTGCTGCTTGTGAGACGGCCAGTCCAGCGAAAATCATCAGGCCGCACAGGCTCAGCATCTTCCATTGCCGCATTACACCGCACTCCTCAAAGCCCTAAGTTGAACAGCAGGGCACACCGCCAGCGCTGTTCTGCCTTCCTTAGCATCGGCAGAACTGGAAGCGGATTTGAGGAAATGTGAGGTAAAGAGACAGTTTGCCTCAAGCCGACTCAATGGGAGGGTGATCCAGCGGCGATTCGGTGCTCGTGACCTTGTCGCGGAAGAGCAGTCCAAAGAGGACCATCACCACGGCGGCGAAGATCGCAGGCTTGAGCCACAGCGGCTTCCACTCGATGGCCTGGAGTTCTGCCTTGCGGGCGGCGGCTTTCTGGGCTGCCAGAGTGTCAATTTCCTCAGCAGAACCGCCAGAACTCTTGAGGGCGTCGATCTGTTCTCCCAGCGACTTCACTTCAGCCGCTTTCGCCTTGGATTCGGCGGTCGTGTGCTGAGCTTCAATCCGCCCGGCCGTCTGTGCTCCGATGAGCATGCCCAGTCCAAGGGTAAGCATCACAAGCAGTCCCTGCGCCTGAGCCCGCACGGGCTTGGGGGCTTTGCGGTCCGTGTAAATCTGGCCGGTCACAAAGAAGAAGTCATAACAAATCCCGTGGACGACCACTGCAATGACGATCATCATCGCGTTTTGTTCAGTGGCTCCAAACGCGAACAGCGTGTATCGCAGAGTCCAGGTTGCCATGCCCACCAGCAACATCCACTTCACACCAAGTCGCGCAAAGAAGAAGGGCATGACCAGCATAAAGAAGATTTCGGACATCTGACCGTAGGACATGGTCTGGCCGATGGGAAGACCGGTCATTTCCACGACACGACTGGCGATCTGGTAATAGAACGCCAGCGGAATGCAGATCAACATCGATGAGACAATGAAGACCAGATAGGAGCGGTCCTTGAGCAGGCTGAACGCGTCCACGCCAAACAGTTGTCCCAGCGTGGGAGCTTCCTTGTTTTCCGGTGGAGTATGCGGCAGCAGGAAGCTGAACGCCCCCAGCAGCAGGGCTGCTCCAGAGGTCAGGTAGAACATGTTGATCGTGGTTTCGTACTTCAGCGCCGTGAGCAGCAGTCCCGCCGCAATCCAGCCAATGGTTCCGGAGACACGGATGTACGGAAATTGCGACTCGGGATCGGTCATATTCCGCATGGCGACGGTATTCGTCAGCGCCAGCGTGGGGTAGTACGTGAGCATGTAACCGAAGAACACGACGTTAATCATGTTCGGATCAGGAGTCGTCGCCTGCATCAGCACAGTGGCGACATACATCAGGGCGGCCCCGACCAGATGCATGGCACCCAGCACCCATTGAGCGGGGAAAAACCGGTCCGCGACCATGCCCACGAACAGCGGCGTGATGATCCCGGCGATTGGTCCGACCGAGTACGTCCAGGCAAAGTCACCGGGGCCAAAGCCAATGGTTCCCAGGTAATTCGGGGCCGTCACGTACCACGCTCCCCAGATGAAAAACTGGAGGAACATCATCACCGACAGTCGAATCACAATACCGAGGTTCATGGGGATTCCTTAGTCAGTCAGTCGGTCAGGTTTTGCGAAGACGTGGATTTCACTAGGGGCTGCCGGGGGAATTGTCGAACGGTTGCGGCGACCTTCGATGTTCGTCTCGGATGATTCCTGGTGGGCTTCCCTGCCCTGGCTTACGAACGAAGTGCACGATCGCGGCCAGCAGCACGAAGGCCCCCAGGGCCAGGAAACCGAACACGGGGGCCGTCACGCCAATGTACTTCTCCGTGGGGGCATCGTTGATCGAAATGGCCCACAGGCACAAAGCTGTCGCGACCAGGGTGGCGATGCTCATGAGCGTGTTCCAGATGATGCGGGCATTGCCGCGCGGCATCTTGTCTCCCAACAGCGACTTCGAGTTCATCATGCACATGAAGGTGAAGTACGCGATCGGCAGCAGCACCATGCCGAACATGCTCGTCGGAACGGCCAGCCAGAACTTGGCATCCCCCTTGAACACAAACGGTCCCAGGCAACCGCTGACGCCTGCCAGCAAGGCCCCCAGCCGACGAGGTGTTCCCTTATCCGGCAGTCCCAGCATTTCGCAGACGGCAAAACCATTGATGAGCATCAGAATGATGATCGTCGACACGGCCATCCCCAGCACGCCCACGCCAAACACATACTGTGCAATTCCCTCCCCGACGAGAGGCTGCAGCGAATCGGCCAGATTGAAGGCGTCACGCTGGACCAGCATGGCTGCCAGTTGACGGTCCGCCAGTGGCAGCGCCTCGCGACGCTGCTGGAGTTCTTCCTTCGAGAGATCCTTGAGAGCATCGTCGCCAAATTCCGCCATCAGGCGGGCATCCAGCGCCTTTTCATATCCGCCGATCAGGTTGGCTGCCGGAGCGACCTTTCCATCGACGAGCCCCGGAGCCGGAACGGCGTGGAACGAGTGGATGGCGGCAATCACGACACAGCTGGTCGCCAGCATGTATGGAATGAACAAACCAGTCGAGAGGTCGAAAATCGCCAGCCCGCGGAAGTCCTTATCCCAACCTTTGGCGAGCATGGAGTACGGCAGCAGGAATGTCATATTGATCCCCACAGCGGTCGCCGCAGCAGTAATCATCACCTTCTGCTGGTTGGAAACGATCACGTTCCGCCAGTAGTCGGCGAATTCACCTGCACCGGTCAGATACTCAGCGAAAGCAGCAGCCGGTTCAAACAGCAGCTTTGGCTGTGGAATAAAGCCGGCAAAGATCTCGCCCCAGTTCAACTGACTGGACAACGTCAGCACCACTCCAAAGAAGCAGATGACCACAATGCCAACCATCGCCTTGAGGATGACTTCAAACAGTTTGATGCCCCAGCCGCCCGAATCATAAAACCAGACGATCGTTCCACCGGCAATCAGCAAAATGGCGACGCAGATCATCTCCTGCCGCTGCGTCGCCTGATCGAGCAAAGTCCGACGCTGTTCCGGAGTCGACACATTGCCGCTCGCCTCTGACACAGCAGCATCTTCCTTCATCATTGTCGTTTCAGCAGCCGGAAGTCCCAGCACATGCGGGGCGAGATTCTGGCGGATGGCTGCGGTTCCCAGTGCAAACTGTGGCATGCACCAGACCATGTTGGCCATCACCGTGGCGATGACCCAACCCCAGCCGAGGACAGGGTTGACATGCTCGTTGATGGCACGAAAGGGGCGTTCCCCGGTAGACAAGGTGACATAACCAATGGCGCTGAGCATGATCACGCCCATGATCATGGCCATGGGCTGCCACCACAGCATGCCGTAGCCCGCCAGCACGCCCAGATACAGGCTGCCGGCCAGCGAACCACCACCCAGGGTGATGGCACTTTGCAGCCAGCCAGGGCCGGAAAGCCGCACAAAAGCGGCCATCAGGGCCATGGGGCCTTTGGCTCGCGAGGAGTTGATCAGTTCGCGGTCCTTCTCGACTTGAGATGGACCATCGGAGGTTGGCTCTGCGGCTTGATTCGTCATGAATCCGTGGCGTCCAGAGAAAGGAATTGATGCGGATGGATTGATGGAAGAGTCCGCAAACTACAGCCGAAACCGACCCGACGCAAGCGTCCCGCACTCAACCGACCGCCAGACCGAGACTTGCAATCGATGGCAGTCTTCTCGCCGGTCAATCTCAACACAGACCAGGACAACAACCATAACCACTTACCACCCCAGTGGTAACAACAACAAGCAAATCACGGGTGCCGATTTTGTGATCCCCTTCGCGGGGGAATACGTTGAGTTTAGAGAGGAGACAAATCCACTCTCCAACGGAGGCACGAAGCTCATGTCCATCCAGATCCCAAAACCGGCCAGCCGTGACAATGAACTCGGTGGCAGCGGGCCAGCGAGGCCGGGGGCGTTGCTGATTTCCGGTGTCGTTGGAACGGCGATTCTGCTTGCCTGCAGCATCTCTCAGGTTGTCCACGGAGAACCGGTGCTGATCGTGTCCTATCTGGGAGTCACGCTCCTGCTCGCCTGCCTGCTGACCGCTGCAGTCGGATTCGCCCAAATCATCGACTGGACCGATCCATTCCCGGTCGATGATCCTTCGCTGCCAGAAGTCCGCGTTTTCGATGGCGAGAATCGTTGAACGCGCAATGCATGAAACGGGGACACCTCGTGATAAGAAAGGCTGGCATATCTGGCACTGAGAAATCGCACATCCTGATCACCAGCAGGTTCAACCCCAACATGACATCGCCAGAGCGGAGTCAATTCACGGAGCCCCAAAGCATTGCGCAGCATCAGGTCACACTACACGACCGCCCCGCAACGGAACATCTCGCGTTAATTCTGAAAAATTGCGAATTGAGTCTCTCGCAAAAGGATTTTATCATCTACGCCGCTCACCCCAAAGTCCCCCCCATGTAACCTCCCGCCCAGGCAGCCAGCCCGCGACGAAAAACTCCTCCGCAAATGACTACTCCGTGAGTGACGCTGCCTCATGGCAGATCTCACCACGCTTTCATTACGTTCTCATATTCCTTCTCTAACGTGCAGGTATTCGATGTGCCACGAATCTAAATCCAACTCCCCACGTGCCAACGACAACGCGAGGTGCTCACGACAGACAGGATTCACTCTCATTGAATTGCTGGTCGTGATTGCGATTATCGCCATTCTGATTGCCCTGCTACTGCCAGCGGTCCAGCAGGCTCGGGAAGCGGCACGACGAAGCCAATGCAAAAACAATCTGAAGCAGTTTGGCTTGGCGCTACACAATTACAACGACACTCACTCGGTCTTTCCGATGGGATTAACGTATGATACGGCGCACTCTGACTGGTGGAGTTATACAGGAGTCGGCTGGGGAGCACGCATTCTTCCCTTCATTGATCAGGCTCCGCTCTTCAACAAGATCGATTTCAACAAGCAGCAGCCTGGCTTTCAAAACACCGCTGCATCTTCGGTCGAATTGTCCATCTTCCGTTGCCCGAGCGACCCCGGCCAGCGGGTCAGTTCGAGTTATGGCCCCACCAGCTACATCGTCTGCTCCGGCAGCAGCGCTTCACAGGCGGCCTGGGGCGGAGGTGGCACTGGCGCGAATACGGGGCGTTCAGTGATGTACGCCAACAGCAAAACAGATTTTCGCGACATCACCGATGGAACCTCCAACACCATGGTGCTTTCCGAATGCCTGGTTGGAAAGCGTCATGAGAGCAGCCAGACGTACGACAACACGCTGCTCCTCACGTGCGGCGAAAACAAGGTCTACACGGGAACGGATCTCTCCGAGTCCGGAAGCTATCGAGGTGCTTCATGGTTCACGATGTACAACGACCGCGGAGGGTCATTCGCGTACACGACCCATTTCCCTCCCAACGGCTTGCGCAACATCAATTCATGCTCCCGTTCATTGTCGGCCTACAATGCAGATGCTCAGAGCCAGCATGTCGGCGGGGCACATGTGTTGATGGGGGATGGTGCCGTCCGGTTTGTTTCCGAGAATATCCATTTGCCGACGTGGCAGTACCTGGGGGACAAGGCCGATGGCAATGTTCTGGGTGAATTCTAGCGGATCAATCTTGGCCTGTTTGCGGTGAGAAGTTTCGACGATCGATAGCCGCCTTCCGTTGGCTGGAGGTCGGCTTCGATTGTTTCCTGTCCTGATGTGGAGTCTCAAACTCCCTGAACAATGAGTTCATGTAATGAAGACTGAACTTTGCTGTCTGCTGGCTGTGACTTGTCTTGCTGTTTCACTGGGCGGATGCGGGCGGGATGGCAGCCTGAAGTATGAACAGGCCGCAGCGAGCGGGGTGGTCACTTACAAGGGAGAGCCAGTGGAGGAAGGGCTGATTCGATTCATTCCGGACGCAGTAAACGATGACGGTCTGACGCCCGGGAAGCCGGCCTTCTCCAAGATTACAAAGGGGATCTACGAAGTTCCGGCGGACCGGGGGGCTACCGTCGGGAAAAATCGCATTGAGATCTCCAGCTTTCGGAAAACGGGTCGAGTGATCGAGGAAGAGGGGACGAAGTCCGAGGAAAAAGTCCAGTTCCTGCCCGCTCAGTACAACACGAATTCCACACTATCAGCCGAGGTAAAGCCTGGCGAGAACACACTGAACTTCGATTTAGAATAATCTCTCTCTCCAGCGGACAGTTCGGTGGGCCGTTGCCACTGCCCCAAGAGCACACAGCACGTCATTCATGCCGAGCAGGCCATGTTTCCTGCTCGGACGAAAAGTCTCGGCGGACAACAATCAACCAGGCCGTGAACGGGTTACTCTGCGAGCACCGCCGCTGGGGCATCTGGCTCGGCCTGAGGCTCAGGCTCTGCTGAAAACACAGCCCACAGCAGGGAAACCTGTACTGTGAGCATCAGGGTCGCGAGAATGGCAATCCCGACTGCCAGCGGTGCTCGACGATCGATCGGGAATCCGGGCGGCGGACTCTCTGCTCCACGAACCGGCACAGCCTGCTCGAACATCAAACCCTCATCGTCCCTGAGCAGATCGTTTTCAGGAGCAGCAGCACTCGATTCTGATTCCGTAACGTAGCGTGTGCGGATGGTCCACA
>JAGQPW010000079.1:7491-24954 GCA_020426515.1 Planctomycetaceae bacterium
GTTCATCCTCGACACCAAACTTCAGCGCGGCAACGGCCAGCGCATTGTTAGTGAAGTGGAACAGCATCGGCATCCAGTACGACCGCGTACTTAAGTAGACGAAGTGAATCACAATCCCCACTGGCAAGATCGCCAGCACATGGGGCGGATACAAGTGGACGCAGGCGAACAGGAACGATGTGACCAGCACTCCGATCATGATCCCGTAGCGGTTGATCAATCCACGGCCGATGATCGCCCGGAACAGAAATTCTTCCCCGACTGCAGGCAGAACCGCGACGACAAGGATCAAGGTCCAGAGCGGAGCATCCTGCAGTTGCAACAGCGCTTCGCGGACATCGGTTCCCTCGCGAAGTTGCGCCAGATCCTCTCCCAGCACCAGTTCGAGCGCTGTTTCTCCCTGGGTGAACAAGAGATCGGCAACCGATCCCAGCGGCATCACGAGACTGAGCGTCAGCAGGAACTGCGCCAGTGTCGGTGGAGAGAGATTGAGCTTGAGTGTGGTTCTGGGCCGTAGTCGCCTCCAGCCCACGGGAATAAGCACCAGGTAGGTGAAGAATGTCGTCAGCCCGAGAAACAGGTCCATTCGTTCGCTCATCAGAGCTTCGATGGCGGGTTGATTTCGGGCACCAAACGCCACCGCCATCCCAAGGAGAACGACGAGAGCGAAGCCAATTTGCAGAACAAAAAAGAAGGCAACCCAGCCGCACGACTCCAACAGGCCAGGACCAGGATAATGCTTCAGCGAAGCCAGCCAGCGCTGAGACGGCGTACGTGTATCAACGCGCTGAGGCTCATCCAATGGATCTGGTGTCTCGACTGAATTCTGTGAGACCGCACCAAGAGATTCAGCCGGCATTGAAGACCAGCGAGGATGCGTCTCACCGCCAGGGGAAACTGGCGAATCACCATCGTCATCATGTGGGCCAAGGTTGGACATTTCGGCCAGAGTCTAGCCCATTCCCCTGACCCAGGACTATCGGAAAGACTCGCCAACTGGCCGAAGTCGGCTAAATCAGTTCGGGCATCGGGCGATACAGGTTCTGATCCACAAGATATCGCGGCCGCCCCTGCAGATCCGGAAGCGCCAGATGGTCGATGTCGATTCCCTGTGCCCGGTATAGCGTGGCAAAGACTTCCTGAAAATGAACCGGACGGTCCGCCGCGTATTCGCCCAGACGGTTGGTAGCCCCGATCACCTGTCCGTGACGCATGCCTCCCCCGGCGAGCATGGCACAGGAAACACGTGGCCAGTGATCCCGACCGCTGTTGGCATTAATCTTGGGAGTGCGACCAAATTCGCCCCAGACGACAACGGAGATATCGTCCAGCAGACCTCGATGGTCGAGATCTTCAATCAGCGCACTGACGGCCTGGTCGAGCATGGGAAAATCCTGACGGGCGCGGCCGAAGTTATTGCCGTGCCAGTCCCATCGCGAGAAGGACAGGGAAACACAACGCACCCCCGCCTCGACCAGCCGGCGGGCCAGCAGGAAATTGGTGAGCAACCGGGTGCTGCCGTCCGCCTGCAGTTTGTCTTCTCCATGGCCATACCGGTCGCGGACGGATTGCGGTTCGTTTTCGATGTTCAGGGCATCGGCCAGCTTGCTCGAAGTGAGGATTCCGAACGCCTGCTGATTGAAGGCATCCAGTCCGGACATCATGCCACTCTGATCGACCTGCCGTCGAAAGCGATCAAAGGCTCCCAGAACCTGCTTGCGGTCATTCAGTCGGTCGAGGGTAATTCCGTTCAGGACCATGTCGTCCTTCCCCTCGCCTGCTGGGGTGAACGGAGCATGAGCGACCCCCAGGAATCCGGCCTGCCCATTATCCCCCCAGGGAGCATGGCGGGTTTTGGGAGAGAGGCCAACCGTTGCTGGAACGGCAGGATCCTTGGAACCGTACACCTTTGACAGAACCGAACCCAGCGATGGCCAGCCGCCGGGTGGCTGATTGCGATCGTGATGTCCGGTCAGGCACTGGAATGCATAGTGCGAGCCAGTCGCCCCGACCATGGTCCGAATGAACGTGAGCTTGTCCGAAATCGAGGCCAGTCGCGGAAACTGTTCGCAGATCTCAACGCCAGGCACCTTGGTGTGGATAGGAGTGAACTCGCCCCGAATCTCGGATGGAGCATCCATCTTGATGTCCCACATATCCTGATGCGGCGGTCCGCCCGGAAGAAAGATCATGATGATCCCCTTCCCGTGCCCATTCAGTCCCGACGCCTGTTCGGCGCGAAGGATCTGCGGCATCGACAATCCACCCAGCGCCAGTCCTCCCAACTGGAGAAAGGCGCGGCGATTGAGGCGGTCACACATTGGAGTCGAACGACCAAGGAGGGACAGCATGAGGAGGACTCCTCAAATGTTACAGGGGGGCGGGCAGCACAAAGGCAGGAAGAAGGAGAGGCCACGCCGTGAGAGCGCAGCCATTTCCTTCTCAAAGGAAAATCGGCGAAGCCTCTCCCCATGCATCAATGTACTTTGACGCGAATGGGACTGTCAAACTGAATTGGCCATTCCTTCCGCCGGCGACTGGGCCGCGGACCTAGTCAAACAGCCCATAGCGGACGATGCAGTACAAGGCCTTGAAGCCGTCTCGCATGCCGATCTTCTTGCCTTGCTCGTAGGTGCGGCCGTGATAGCTGATCGACATCTCGAACGTGCGGCACCCTTTAATTTTCGAGATGCGAGCTGTCATTTCCGGCTCAATGCCGAAACGGTTCTGGCGGAGCCTGGGACCAATGTCCTCGATAATCTCGCGTTTGAAGAGCTTGTAGCAGGTCTCCATGTCGGTGAGATTCAGATTCGTAAAGCAGTTGGAGAGCAGAGTCAGGAACTTGTTCCCCAGGTAGTGCCAGAAATACAGCACGCGGTGAGGCTGATCTCCGAGAAAGCGGCTGCCGTACACCACATCGGCCCGATCTTCGACGATGGGCTGCAGCAATCGGGGTATTTCGGCCGGATCGTATTCCAGGTCGGCATCCTGAATAATGACCGCATCACCCTTGGTCTTGGCGAAACCCGTGCGGACAGCTGCACCTTTGCCTTGGTTCTTCTCGTGAAAGAACACCCGGATGTCGTTCATCGGATCACGCCAGTCACGCTGGGCATAATCTTCCAGCAGATCGCGGGTCCCATCCCGGCTGAAGTCATCCACCAGGATGATTTCCTTGCGAATCGGAACCGAACGGACGCGATCCAGCAGTGCCGGAAGCGTCTCACGCTCGTTGTAGACCGGGATCACCACCGAGAGGAGATAGTCCTCCGGTATGGCGTAAAAGCCAAATTGTCGACATGCCCCATCCCCGAGAATCGCACGCAACGAGGCATACCATTCTTGCGAATACGGCTGAGCAGTGATTTCAAGTGGCACTTCGAACGGCATCTCGGCAAGACAAGACATGAATCCCCCGCTCCGTAACAATCTATCCCATGGCTGAATCAGCCGTGAAACCGGCAGCTGACGCGAGATCGCGTCGATCGACCACACGCCTTGCGGGGTCACTGCAGTTTACGTCGTGGTTCACCGAATAGCGACTGAACTCGCCCGACACGCAGGGAATCCAAGGCTGTGAGGAATGAGAATTCGGTGAAAATCACGTGGTGTTGTTTGCAACGGTCACGTAGATCGGGTAACCCACGGATATTAGAGAGAATGTTGCAGACGTCAGGATTGTTCCCCAAATTCACTTTAGCAGGCCTGTGAGGCCTGTTCCGTTGCGGACGGACCACTCTGACCAGTTCTGTCGATACCCGATACGGGAAATTACACCCACGAGAAGGACCGGAGGCCTGCAGATGCTCACCTTGATTCGCCAATCCCAACTGTTCCGCCGAAAATGGCTCTTGTCCGGGGCCGCCGCAATTTGCGCTGCTTCTGTAGTGGCAATGGCTTACGACGACTCTGCGAATTCCGACGTTGGCCTCAACGGGATCATCGCCGCCTTCCCGCCGCGAGATCTGGATCAGGATGAACTGACTCCACTGATCGACGAGTTGGACAGCAGCTGGCAAAAATGGGGCGCGGAAACCGCCGCCGCCGTGAAAGACTTTTACGAAGGTGACCACCCCACCATCGAATCACAGCGTCTGGCACTGGCTCGGCTGCAAGTCAAGCTGGGCACCATGGAGAAGGCCCTGGGCGATCGCCGGTATGTGTCGGTCCACCCGGAAGTCAGTGAACTGTACGGCCGCCTGGCTCCCCGCGTCGCCGTGGCTGAGGCAATTCTGGATACGCTGACCGCCGACCCGGAAGTTGTTCGTCAGGAGCGTCTCCGTGATGCTGCTGTTCCCGTAAAGACCGCTGTGGCCGAAGTACGCAAAGATCTCTCGTCATTCAATGGCGGTCAGCAATGGGTGAGCTGGGCCAGCCTGAATGAACTGGCCGATGTCGCCAAGCGTGCCGAGTTCAATGAAGCCGATCTGGCTCTGATCAAAACGATTCAACAAAAACTGGCCCATCGCGGAGACTACGCCCAGTCCGTGAAAGAGTTTGTCAGTCGGGAAAGCTTCCTCACCCTGGAAGACAGCCTGACGGCGGCGTTGAAGGCCGTAGAGGACTACAAGCCAGTGTCCCAGGAGACGGCTCGCGCCTACCTCACTGACCTGACCGAACAGCTGGACCAGTACGACGAAGAACCTACTGTCGCTGGCACCGCGAGAATTCGCGAATTGTTCGACAAAGCCGCACAAAGCACACCTGACGGCGGCAAGAAGATTCACGAAGCACTCCAGGCTTTCTATCTCAACTACAACGTTCAGCTGACAATTTCCGAAGGTCTGCTGAAGCGGGTTGTGGCCGAAAGGCGTGAGGAAAAATCGCGGATCAATGAACGGATGATGTCCGCTCGCATTGTGGGATCGCAAGTCACAACGGCAAGTGTCTCTGCTGACGTGCAACCGAGTGAAAACGGAGCCCGGTTTGCTCTGGTCATTGAAGGCAACGTCCGCGCGAACACCTCCGGTTCGGTTCCCGAAGCCACAATTTACTCCAGTGGCTACCATACGTTTCGCGCAGAGAAGCCCGTGATTTTCGATGGTCACAGCTTCACAACTGAACCCGCCACAGTGCGTGCCTCGGCTAACAATCGCAACTACGGCGCCGTCACCAAGTACAGCGGCATGCCACTGTTTGGGGGCATTGCCAACAACATCGCGCTCAACAAGGCCGACGAGCAGCTGGGCCGTGCGAACTACATCACCAGCCAGCGAATTCGAACCGAGGTGTCGTCAGAACTCAACGAGCAGGTTGACGAACAGTTCAGCAACGCGGCCTCCGAGCTGGAAAACAAGGTCTACGGCCCTCTGCGTGAGCAAGGTCTGTATCCGGAGGAAATTCAGGTTTCCAGTTCCGACTCGGCGATCTTCTACCGATCACGACTGATTGGAGCGAAGGAAGTGGCGGGCAGCCGGTTGCAGCCGCGTCCCGGTTCATCGAAGGGTCTGGTCGTGCAGGTCCATGAGTCTGCCCTGACAAATGGCTCAGCCCGAATGGAGCTCGATGGCAAGACCATGTCCGACGGGGATGTACGTAAGCTCATCGAAGAGCGAATGTCCAAACTCCTCAATCGCGAAGTGGAACTGCCTGAATCCCCCATGACCGAGGCCGAACCAACCACTCTGGTGTTCGCAGACGAAGACGCCGTCCGATTCCATGTTGGCGAAGGGGAAATCAGCCTGATCATTCGTGCCGGGCTGAAGCGAGAAGCTGGTGACATCCCGACTCAGGTCATTACGGTGCCACTGGCCTTCTCCGTGAACAACAACGAAATCGTGATGAATCGGGGTCAGGTCGGTGTCCGACCTCAACCGGGTCAGCAACCGACGAACGTCGCCGAGCAAATCGCCCGCGCCAAAATCATGATTTCCAAGATTGAGGCCGCGATTCCCGAAAAGACGTTCGAGAACAAACTGGAACTGAAGCTGGAAGAACGAGTCGTCGCACTCAAGATCAGCAGCATTGAAGCCAGCAGCGGCTGGGTGACAATTACTGCCGAGTAATCCCACCAGCCGTCTAACTGACGTAAACGAAAACAGCCCGAGTCGATGTCACCATCGGCCCGGGCTGTTCTCATGTCTGGCATGCATTCAAGCACATCGGAAACGCGTTATTCCCCGCCCTGAGCCCGCCAGCGTTCGATGATGTCCGCCGCTTCTTCGGCCACACTGGCAAAGGACTTTTTCCGCGGCGGGGGCTCCGAGGGAACAACTGGGATTTCCATCGAGCTGCTGCGCACGGGAAGGTCGATGATCGTCGTGTCCGATGTCGACGGCTCACCCGACTCGGTGGGTGACAGCCAGCTGGCAATGTCATCTTCCAGCACGCTGATATCCTGAGAACTCGTCTTCGGGACATTGACCGAGGGAGATGCGCGCGGCGGTTCCGGATCACCTTGAAGCTGCAGCGTCATCGGGCCAATGGTGAGTACCGCTCCAGCCCGCAGTAAGGCCTTCCCCTTGATGGGACGACCGTTGATAAACGTGCCATTGCTGCTGTCCAGGTCACAAACGATGACACCTTGGGCTGTTCCCGCAAGCGTGCAGTGCTGCCGACTGACCTCTTCCGAGGCAATCCGGATCTTGCACTGTTCATCGCGGCCCACGATGAGTTCCTTCTCGGTGACCTTGATGCGTCGACCTTTGAAGCGACCATTTTGAATTTCGAGGATTTGGAGCACCATAGCACGCCTTCCAGGGGTCAGTCGTGGATGGGAACGGAGACCGGTTGTCCGCATTTGGGGCAATTCAATGTCCGCCCGCGATGGCTGGCACTGACTTTGAGATGCTTCCCGCAAGCCGGACAGGAAAATCGAACTTTGGCCTGGGACGTTGTGACCGCTCCGGAATGTTTCCGTCGCCAAGCATTTTCGGCCAGAATGCGAATCTGAGCCAACAGGACATCCGGGTCGTAAGGCTTGACGAGATACCCATCGGCCCCGACGCGTTGCGCGAGGTCTCGGGCATCATCCATATCAATGGCGGACACGATCAGGATGGGAACATCCCCTTCCAGACGTTTCATCTTCTCGCACACCTCGAAGCCGCTCACATTATTGGGCAGGACGAGATCGAGAATCACAAAGTCCGGGCGATGCATGGTGAAGGCGACGTGGGCCTGTCCGGCATCCTTGGCCAATTCCACAGAATACTTGTTGGCTTCCAGAAGCGTCTTCAACACTTCCGCCTGATCTCGATCGTCATCGACGATGAGAACGCGATTCACAATGACTTCAACCGGAGTCATGTTCATGCAACACCGTGGAGAATTAAACGATCTGATTTATGCTTTGCGGGGGAGACAGTGAAGCCCATCGATCCAGGCCCGATCCCGTCATTGTAAGGTGCCAACCGTTACGAAGACAATCCGGTTCAACGAGGTGCCATCGCAGTTCCGCTCAAGGTCACTCAGCCCTCAACAGAGCAATTCGCCCGGTTCATCCCGAATCAAATCAGCGAGATTTCCCCGTGGCATACCGATCAAGCCGCTCCTGCAACTTGATTTGCACCTTCTTCTCCTGACGGCGCATGAGCGCTTCCACGGCCTGTTCGGATCCGCGGCCCAACGTCTCCGCAGCCCAGCCTCCCAACTGGCTGACCTTTCGAACATCCAGATCGCGCAAGCGAAACGCAACATCTGCAACCTGAGGGCGCAGAGCGAGCAAAGGGATCAAACTCCCCCACGTCAGATCCTTCGACTGAGCCAGCACGAGGTGGATATACACATCAACCGTAGCGTCTGCGACAACGGTTCCATTGAGCCCCTTCACCCCATACGACCAGAAAGCGTAAGTCGCCTCGCAACGCGCCCGGACGTTGAGCTGGATGAGAAACGGCACGCTCCCGGGATTGGTGACCGGCAATTGAGTGACATTGAGTTTGAGTGTTTCGTCCGGGCTCAACAAGGTGGCCCGAAACCGTTGCCACTGGCCGTGATTGACGTCTTTCCAGCGACGCGAAGTCTTAAAGCCCCGAATCTGCAATCCATCCCAGCGCCGAACCGTTTTCCCCCAGTTCCGCTCATCCTCATAGGTCTCCGGAACGGCTTCACGCAAAATGGTGGTGAGTAGATCAGAGAGCGTTGGCGGCGGAGTGTCGTCGGTCTCGGGGACGGGAGCCGGCGGCGGACTGGAGGGTCGGACCTCTGGCCGAGGTACTCGACTGGGCAAAGACGGTCCACGCAGTTCCTGGGACGCAACCGGTGCCCCAATCAACAGAATGCATGATGCCAACAGAAGCGGGGGACCGAAGTCCCCCGCGATGTACCTGACGAAATTCAAAATCTCCTCCGTGCCCCCAGCACGCTACCGCTGGGCATCCCACCACCAGCGACCTTCGGGAAGCTGGGGAGCTTTGGACTCATTCGAAACCTGATCGAGCCGCGGAGACTCGTGAACCAGGTTCTGGTCTTTGACAATGGCCAGCAAGTCGGCCCGCACTCCACCGGCCACCTGCACGACAATGTCACGTCCATTGTAGACCCGGTGGTTTACCACCGAGTCACACTGACGAGGAGCGGGATAGGCGGCTGGCTGATATTCGCCATTGGCCGCAAACACGCCCCCTTCCCATCCAAGGGAGTCATCGACCCCTTCATGATGCAGCAAAGCGGAAACCAGAGCGAGATCAAAAACGCCCTTCAGATCAGCAAAAATCGGGTCCCGTTTGACGAGTTCCATGTAGTGCTCGGTGAAGTTCTGAGCAAACTGCTGATTCACAGGCTCAGCCTTCCCGGTGGCAACACGCTGACCATTGTCGGTCAGGAACTGATTTTCCGACTGGCACTTCACTGCCGAGCCGCGGACTTCAAACGTCTGGTGGTCCGGAGAATGCAGCACCTCGTCGTAGTTCATCGTCATCCACCAGCGCAGAGCATCCAGGCTCCCGCTGGCGAGCGAAGGGTCTTTGGCGAGCAGTTCAAAGTAGTCGGGGATGTTGGATCCCCCTTCGAGCTTGCCGACACCGATCAGCTTCATCCGGTAATCCGCTTCCACCAGCACGCGGGCCACGCGGCTGTTGCCGGGAACGCCATACACCGAAATATTCTGCTTCCCAAGAACTTCACCCAGTTGCTTCGTCCAGCCACGAACTGCGGAAGGATTGAGCGGACCGCGTTGTTGCGATGCGGCTGCGAATTCCTTGAGAGCCTTGATGTTTTCGGGTTGCGGGTCAATCGAGCAGCCAAAGATCTGCTGTCCGCCATCGCCAAAGGTTCGCCACACCGTGACAAAGTCATCAAGCTGCAGCGTGGGAACTCCCGAGGTCGCTCCGACAGCCCGGCCCTGCTCATCGTAACGCCAGCCTTCCGCTGGCCCACCCAGAACAATCTCACCAGCTTCTGGATAGACGAACACATATTGAATGTGCGACAGCCCGGCCAGATGACGCATCGACTCAACAACCGGTTGCCCGTCGGCCATTCGGCGAGCCACTTCGCGTTCGAGCCGGGTCAGAGAGACCAGTCGCAGCGTCGAGGATGCCGCCATGTCTTCATTGAGATCGGCCATGCGAGCCCGCATTCCAAGGCTGGCCAACCGACCAGTCTGCTCGGCGCGCGAGGCTTGATAGAGCACTCCGTGGGGATCAACTCGAATCCCGGAGTCAAATTCGCTCATCGTTCCTTCGCCCAGCCCGTCCTCCAGCCACAGACCAGAAGTTTCGGACTGAATCAGGTCCATCAATTGGGTGAAGTCGGCTCCCGATCCCCCCTGAAGTGAAGGAGAGGTCGCTGCAGGTCGTTGCGGAGCCACGCGGGAAGGAGCCTGCTCCTGGGCCAGCAGCCCTGTTCCCTGCAGCCACATCGCTCCGGCGATGCCCATCACGCCAACAGTCTTCAAAACAGTGTCGACAGACCGGTTGGAGGTTGTCTTGGTGGACCAATTAAGCATCTGGCGTTTCTCCAACATGAACTGGCTGGACGTGTATCGCACGGAACGTGAACGGAATGAGGCGTTGAGATCACCGGAAGCTCCGGACACACGATTCCCTGTCCTCTAGGATCGTCGCGCAGGTATCGACCGTCAAGCACTTTCCGGGAAATGTGGGGTCGGAACGGCTGGATGGATTAAAGCAGACGGGCGTGGATGAGTGAGGAACCCGAATCCCCGGCCTCAGGCTGTAAAGATTTTCCGATTGTATCAGTTCTTGCTGACGGGCAGTTTGTAGCTGCTGGTGCGATTGTACATCGGCAACACAGAAAACCGGATGTACGCTCACGTGACGTCGATCTCAATGGTGGTTCGTGTTTTGTCGGACGCGCTCATTCTCTTGCTTGCAATGTTTACGGCAGTTTTTGCCGGTTGCAAGCGGGGGCGGTGAAATCGGCAAGGCATTCAAAGACGGCACCCAGGGATCGAGTGCTCACGATTCCTGCATGTCCTAGGAGAGGAACAGATGCAGAAGATGTCGATGAAAGGTTGGCTGCTCTCAGCAGCCGCACTCGTGAGCGCGGCCACATCAGCCTCAGCTCAGTCTCCATACGTGGCTCAGGCTGAAGCACTCTTCAGCAATGAGCCCTCGCCAATGATTCAGCAGGTTGGCCACCATTGCCAATCAGGTTGCTCGGATACGGGCTGCGGAACCATTGAGTGTTTTGATCTCAGTGACATGTTCGAAGATTCGATCGTGGACATTGGGGGATGGGTTCAGGCTGGTTACACCAGTCGGTCCACCGGGTTGTTCAACACCCGCCCCAACCGGTTTGAATTCAATCAGACCTGGATCTACGCCGAAATCGAAGCAGACGGCAGCGAAGGTCTCGATATCGGAGGTCGTGTTGACTT
Organism: Planctomycetaceae bacterium; assembly: GCA_020426515.1. GTDB lineage: Bacteria > Planctomycetota > Planctomycetia > Planctomycetales > Planctomycetaceae > JACKHO01. The sequence continues at coordinate 18,275 of JAGQPW010000079.1, forward strand.
CTTGTACGGTACGGATGCCGGGAACACCCAGGCCTTCGGTAACGAAGACCCTCCAGGTAGCTGGGATTACCGGAACGGCTGGGATCGTGGAGTTCAAGACGGTTCTGGTTACGGCTTCGCCCTGCCCCAGTTGTACGCCACGATCGCTTACCACGATCTGGAAGTGAAGCTCGGGCACTTCTACACCCTGCTGGGTTATGAAGTGGTCACCGCTCCGGACAACTTCTTCTACAGCCATGCGTTCACCATGAACAACAGCGAGGCGTTCACGCACACCGGTGCGTTGGCGACCTACACTGTGAATGATGACGTAACTCTGTACGGTGGTTGGACCGCTGGTTGGGACACAGGCTTTGCTCAGAACAACGGCAGCAGCAGCTTCCTGGGCGGTGCTTCGGTCGCCCTGACGGACGACTTCACTGTGACCTACATCCTGACTGCCGGTAACCTCGGGTTCCTGGGCGATGGCTACACCCACAGTGTCGTCGGCGACTGGCAGATCAACGACAAGTTGAACTACGTCATTCAGTCCGACCTGGTCTCCACCAATCAAGGTGTCTGGACCAACGTCAATCCAAACACGACTTACAGCACGATTGGTATCAACCAGTACCTGCTCTACTCGATGACCGACGAACTGGGTGTCGGTGCCCGTGCCGAATGGTGGAAGGCCGATGGCGAATCCTACTACTCCATCACCGGTGGTGTGAACATTCGTCCGATCGACTGCTTCGTCATTCGTCCGGAAGTTCGCTACCAGTGGGGCGGCGGAGCAACCAACGGTGTTGATCTCCCTGTTGCCGAAGGTGCCATCTTCGGTTGCGATGCCATCCTGACCTTCTAGTCATCGCAACGACAGCCTCGGCTGATCATTGCTGCTGATTTCTCCAGCCACGCTGGCCGTTCCTTGAACTGCCAGCGTGGCTGTGTTTTTGCGCCACGGATCTTCACGAGGGCCCAGTCTCGACGACGAAGTCCCGGATCGACAGAATAGCCAGCCTGAAGGTTCCATGAAGGAGCCGATCCAGCCTGCACTTCAGTCGTTGAGAGTTCGCACCGTGAATGGATTGAACATTGAGGCCATCCGCCAACAATTCCCGGCGTTTGACCGGCACGAAGGTGACCATCCGGTCGCCTATTTCGATGGACCGGCAGGAAGTCAGGTCCCCCAGTCCGTCATCGATGCCGTCGGCCACTACATGGCCCACACCAATTCCAACTGTGGTGCTCCCATCAGCACAAGTCAGGAGTCTGACACAACGCTCCAGCACGCGCGGGAAGCGCTGGCTGACTTCGTGGGCGGCAGCGATCCCGATGAGATTGTGTTCGGTCCGAACATGACCACGCTCACCCTCGCCCTCAGCCGCACGCTGGGGCAGACCTGGGGCCCGGGCGATGAAGTGGTCGTCACCCAGTTGGATCACGATGCGAACGTCACCCCCTGGGTTCTCGCGGCCCAGCGCGCGGGAGCGACGGTCCATCATGTCCCGATCGATCTGACGAACTGCACGCTCGATCAATCAGCGTATGCCCGATTGCTTTCTCCGCGTACGAAGTTCGTCGCCATCGGATATGCCTCGAATGCCGTGGGCACCGTGAATCCCGTGAAGCAGATGATCTCTGCCGCCCGTGAAATGGGAGCCCTGACATTCGTCGATGCCGTGCATCTCGCCCCCCATCGACTGATTGATGTCGCTGAGTTGCAGTGCGATTTCCTCACCTGTTCGGCCTACAAGTTCTTCGGGCCGCACGTCGGCGTGATATGGGGACGTAAGGACCTGCTGGAAGAACTTCATCCCGACAAGTTGCGTCCCTCTCCCGCCACCGGACCGGGCAAGTGGATGACAGGCACAGCCAATCACGAAGGCATTGCCGGAGCCGCTGCCGCCGTGAATTATCTGTCCAGCCTGGGAACCGGCAACACACGCCGCGACCAATTGGCAACCGCGTTCGATGCAATTGCCTGTCACGAAAATGCACTGCGGCGGCGGCTACTGGAAGGCCTGCAGGAACTGACCGAATTTCGACTTTGGGGACTGGGGCTGAATGCTCCCGAGTCCTCGCGCGTGCCCACGGTCTCAGTAACGCACACCTCACTCTCACCGCGCGACATGGCAACCCGATTGGCACACCTCGGCCTCTACTGCTGGCCGGGGAACCACTATGCCGTCCCCTTCACCACTGCTGCGGGCCTCGAACCAGATGGCACCCTGCGGATCGGATTGCTGCACTACAACACCGTGGGCGAAGTCGACCGCCTGCTGGCCGGGTTGCGGGACGTTGACTCGCTCGTCTGAGCACTCGTCATGCCTGACTTTCCTCGGTTGAGTACGCCCGAAGACGTACCATGGGGTAAGATAACTGCGCCTCGTGGCATCAGTCATCCGAAGCTCTCATTCTACAGGTTTCCCGTGAAGAGAATCTCACTAGTCGTCGTCTTCATCGTGACAGTCAGCGCAGCGTTCCCCTCCCCTGGCATGGCGAGAGACGCAGATCAGGTGCTCGACCTGTGGCCCGCAACGGCTCCGGGCGAAACAACAAGCAATCCTGGCGAAGCGTTGCCGCGTCGAGAAACGGAGATCCCCCCAGCGACGCGCATCACGGGCATCACCCGACCGACCCTGCATCTCTACCTGGCCAAAGGGGAGAGTCCACGACCACTCGTCCTCATCTTTCCGGGCGGTGGATACAAGTATGTCGTGGTTGACAAGGAAGGCTCGGAAGCGGCGGACTGGCTCAACAGTCTCGGCATCTCAGCCGCGGTCGTCCGTTACCGCACTCTGGAACCGGAGCCGAGTCAACCGACATGGGTTCGCCCGCTTCAGGACGGCCAACGTGCGGTTCGACTGACCCGACAGCATGCGAAAGAGTGGAACATCGACCCCGACAGAATCGGTGTGCTCGGCTTCTCCGCCGGCGGTCAGGCCGCTGCCGTCGTCGCCACCCGGTCGGAATCACCGGGCTATGAACCGATTGACGCGGTCGACAATCACTCCTGCCGACCCGACTTCGCCATGCTCCTGTATCCCTGGAACCTCGTCAACAAGGAGGGAACACTGCAGGAGTGGGTCACTGCGTCCCCGGCAACTCCTCCAACGTTGTTTATTCATACGCATGATGATGGAGTCAGTTCGCTGAGCAGTGCAGTGCTGTATGTGGCCCTCAAGCAGCTCAAAATCCCGGCCGAGTTACACATCTACAGCAGTGGCGGACATGGCTATGGACTGCGTCCAGTAGAAAATTCTGATGTGGATGAATGGCCGCAACGTGCCGCAAACTGGCTGCGATCGCGCGGGCTGACCGACACGAAGCAGGGAACCGAAAAAGAGTAATCGGCCGACAACGAACCAGGAGGCCTCTATGGCTGGAAAAGTCCTGCTCACCGACCATCCGTGGCCCGGAACCGAACTGGAACGAACCGCCTTCGCCGCCGCCGGGCTTGAACTTGTCGAAGCTCCAAATGGCGACGAAGCGACGCTGGCCCAACTCGCTCAGAATGTCATCGCCATTTGCACCTGCTGGGCTCATGTCACCGAGACAGTGATTGCCGCTGCGACGCAATGCCGCATCGTTGCTCGACTCGGAATTGGACTCGACAACATCGACATTCCCGCAGCGACCCAGCGCGGCATGCTGGTCACCAACATCCCCGATTATTGCGTGGAGGAAGTGGCTGACCATGCCTGGGGGCAAATGCTGGCACTGACCCGCAACATTGGCTTTTACCATCTGCGCACCAAACAGGGCGAGTACAATTTGAAGGCCGGACCGACGATGCACCGGCTGCGCGGTCGAACTTTGGGACTGATTGGCCTGGGGCGAATCGGTCAGGCGGTCTGCACGCGGGCACAGGCCAGCGGCGTCAATGTCATCGCCCATACCGCCTCCGGCAACGACCACGGCACCGGCTGCCGGATGGTGAGCCTCGACGATCTACTGCAACAAAGTGATCTCGTCTCAATCCACGCTCCACTCACAGCCGAGACTCACCACCTGCTCAATGCGGAGAAACTCTCCCTGTGCAAACCGGGACAATACATCGTGAACACTTCCCGTGGCCCACTGATTGATCCCGATGCTCTGCTGAACGAACTTCACTCAGGCCGAATCGCCGGGGTCGCCCTCGATGTCTTTGAACCGGAACCGCCCGATCTGAATTTGCCGCTGTACCGCCACGAACAGGTCATCGTCACTCCTCATGCAGCCTTCGTCTCCGAAGAATCGGTCACGGAACTGCGAGAGCGAGTCGCCCGCCAGGTTGTGACTTGCCTGCAAGGCGGAACTCCCGAGAATATCGTCAACCGCTAGCAGTCCCTGACTCCAAACATCAAGCCACGCTCCACAACAGTTTCTCCCTCTCCCCCACAATCGGGGAGAACTCTGACCACCGCCCCATTGAGGGGGGAGGGCCGGGGTGAGGGGGCCTGAAGCAATCCACGTGTCGCCCACACACTTCACCAAGACGACTGCCCCCCTGCCATGACCATCACACTCATCGGATATCGAGGCTGCGGCAAAACGACTGTGGGGGCGCAGCTGGCCACTCAGCTCGAATATGACTTTGTCGACTCCGATGTGGTCATCGAAGAGCGAGGCGGCAAGACCATCGCCCGCATGTTCGCCGAGGATGGGGAACCGCACTTCCGGGCTCTGGAAGCGAGCGTAATTGCCAACCTGCTCCAGCAAGACAACCTTGTGCTGGCTGTCGGGGGCGGAGCCATCTTGAACCCCGCGTCGCGCGCTGCGATGCGTCAGACCGGCCCCGTCATCTGGCTGCAGGCCTCTCCCGAAGCCCTGCTGCAACGCATCCTTGGCGACGCCACCACCGCCGACCGCCGACCTTCCTTGACCAATCAGGATCAGCGCACCGAAGTCGAAAACGTGCTCAAACAACGCTGGCCCATCTACGAAGAATCGGCCACACACATCGTGAACACCGAAGGCCGCTCGGTTGATGCAATTGTGGACGAGATTGCCACCATGCTGAACGCCGGTTCGTGAAGAGTGATCTCTCACGAAGTCGCGACTGGGTGACGGAGGCGATGGGACGAGACGGCGACCTCAATCGATCTGTTTGTATAGGCGATCTGCAAACCGCAATGCATCACGCCCCCGGTCCACGACGCTCACCATGCCAACGTTCGGGTGCTTCCGCTATCGCGGAGCGCACCCGCCACCCAGCCGCGTGTTCCCGGCGCAGGCTGTTGGATTGGCGGCAGATCGATAGAATGCGCTTGCCCGCCCCTATTGCAAATCCAGGGGTTCCAGGTCGGCCAACATCCGCCGGAGTTCTCATGAAACTTTCTTCACTCCTGGCAACTGCTGTCCTACTGAGCTGGGCCGCGCCGACACCGGCGCAGGAACAAGCACCAAAGACCATCATTATCGCGGCACATCATCACGATGGGGACAACGCCCAGTCCGTCGCGTTCTCGCCCGACGGCAAATACGTGGCCGCGGGCTTCGGCGGACCTGCGAACGGCCGCTTCCCGCTCAAACCTCGTGGTGGAGGTATTGCTGTCTGGGAAGTCGAAACTGGCCGTCAATTGCACTATTGGGAGGAGTATGGCGACATAATCAAGTTGGAGTTCTCGCGTGACGGCGAATCGCTTGCATATGGCCGCGTTTTTACCCCCGGCGATTCGGTGGAAGACAACGTTGTTGTCGTTCGAAATGTCAAGAACGGCAAGGTGAGCAAGCGGTGGAGCGAGAACCGGAGTCGCTATCAGTTTGCAATGTCGCGATCCGCACAGGAAATTCTGGTCGGACGGGATGTCTACGAACTCACGGACTTCACCCGAGTCAATGAGGTGGGCGACCTGGAACCGCGCTGCCTGGCCTTCGCTATGGACGGCAGGAGTTTGGCCATGGTACATCCAGTGAAGGTGCCCATCGTTGATAAGGACGGCGTCGAAAGAAAGCAGGTGCATTCTCTGGTCATGAAGAGTCTGGCCGTCTTCGATGCGGTTCGGCTTGAGAAGCAACGCAGCATTGAAACGAGCGACGTGGCGAGTTGTTACGCCCTTGCGCTGGCACCGGACGGGAAGTATCTCGCCACCGGACACAACGCAGGAGTCGCCCGTATCTGGGATGCCGCAAATTTGACCGAGATCCGGAAAATCGAAACCGGCTTCCGAGGGCATGTCCTGCCCTTCTTCGCGCCTGACGGAAAAGCCCTTGCCGTCGCCACTCAACCAACGCGCAGTCCGCGATGGAAGTACGACGAGACCGAGCCGAGTGGCTTCAAGATTGATCACAACAAGCCCGATGCAACCAGTGAAGTACTCTTTCTGGAGACAACCGGGTGGAATGAAACAGCACGCTGGCAGTTTGAGGACGGTTCTTTTCGCACTTATTACTATCGCCACGGCAAGGGTGACCTACACCCGGAGTACAATCCGGGCCGGTTTGTGTTTTCTCCGGACGGGAAGCATCTGCTGGCTGGCTGTAGTGGTGTCGTGCTGGTGGAGACGTCCACGGGTAAGTTCGTCCAGAAGTTCGAGGTCCAGAGGGATCGTCCCTGAACGTCCTCGTTTGAGGCCGACTGGGTGACGGAGGCGTCAGGACGAGACGGCGACATCAATCGACCTGATTGCCAAGGCGATCTGCAAACGGCAATGCATCACGCCCCCGGTCAACGATGCCCACCATGCCCACCATGCCAACGTTCGGGTGCTTCC
>JAGQPW010000007.1:0-2687 GCA_020426515.1 Planctomycetaceae bacterium
CGAATGCCTGGCCATGGCGATTGGTTGTCCAGCGGGGCCGCTGCATCTCAATACGGATTTCTGCCATCTGGAACTGGTGGATTCGCAGTACCGCCCGGTTCCCGCAGGCGAATTTTCCAACCGCATTCTGATAACCAACTTGACCAATCTGGTCCAGCCAATCATTCGCTATGAGCTGACCGATTCGGTGAGGTTGATGGAACAACCCTGCATCTGCGGCAGCCCGTTTCCGGTCATCGAAATCCGAGGCCGCGCTGACGATGTGCTCCATTTTGTCGATGCCGGCAACCGGATTCGAGACTGCCTCCCACTGCGATTCTACACCGCCCTGATTGCTTGCCCTCAGCTGGACTTTCTGCAAATCGTGCACGTGCGCCAAAATGAACTCGAGCTGCGTATTCAGCCCACACCAACGGCAGACAGCGCACAAGTGTGCGCGGATGCAAAAGCCCACCTCCAGGCCGTACTCGCCAAAGACAACCTCGAACAGACCGTCCGCGTCAAAGTGGTGACCGTCGATGCTGTGGCACGCACACGAGGAGCCGGAAAACTCAAGGTGGTCATGTCGGAAGTCACCCGTGACGAAGCCGAGTCCTATCGGCTCCGCCACGCGGCCTGACCACTAAATGCACCAGTCCATGCAGCCTACTTCCTGAACATCGCATCCCCGGGATTACCCCGACTGAGCAGATAGGCCAGCAGGTCAAGCACTTCGTTCTCATTGAGCGGCTTCAGCAGTCCGGCTGGCATCAGCGAAGTTGCAGCGGGCTGCATTTCCTCGATCTTGGACCGCTGCAGATCCACGACTTTGGTGGAATCTTCCGGATCGGTCACGACGGTATAGAAGTTCTCCGTTTCGCTGACGATTCGGCCAGTCACAACGTTGCCATCATCCATCGCGATGATGTGAGCCCGGTACTGGTCGGAGATGACCTTGCTCGGGTCGAGGATTGCTTCGGTGAGCGCTTCGAGATTAAAGCGACCCGCCAGTTGCGTCAGGTCTGGGCCGGTCGCTCCCCCATCACCACCAAACCGGTGACACAGCACGCAGCGCGTGGCGGCGAACATCTTCTCACCATTCTTGAAGTCGCGGCCCTTCTTCAGGCCATTGGCAGCCAGTGTGCGAACCTCTTCCAGCGTCCATTCCTTTCCAGGTCCAACGGGTTTGGGGAGTTCGGCCAGCTTGAACGGCTTGCGGGCTCCGGCAGCTTCGATGGCGAGTCGTTCCAGTTCAGTCGCATTCAGGAACGCTTCATCATCAATGTTCTGAATGAACTTGCGATAACTGTTGCCGCCGCTCCACTGCTTAGCCTGATCGAGAAACTCGAAGTACGCCTTGCGACTCTCCATTGTCCAGCCAGCCTTGGCATTTCGCAGAGCCAGTGCATAAGCCACGCGTGGCTTGTCTGGCTGGTTGGCGAGAATCGCTTTGATGGAGCCGCCGTAGCCACTGTTGCGGGAGAGCAGTGCCCCCAGATCGGATTCGGTTTCGCCACTGGGCTGCTGCAACAGAGCAATGGTCTTTGCAACAACGGTTGGAGACTGCAGGAAGACAAGCACCTGCACGAGTTCACGATTCAACGTGATCGAATTTGCGGGATAGAGAGAATCGAGTTTGTCGCTGAACTTCTTCTGCCAGGCTTCATCGGGAGCGCCCAGTCGAATGAACACCAGCGACAAAGCCCGGAGATAGTCCAGCTGCTGCGTTTCGGTCAGCGATGCGACATCGAGCTGGTACAGTGCCTGCAACGCGCCCGCCTTGTCGTCGGCCGCCCCACTGCGGGCCATCCCTGCAACCTTGGTAATGATTCCCTCCGCAGTGCTGACCTTTGCTTCATCGACCTTGCCCTGCAGTTCCAGTGCAACCCGGGCGGCGTATCGCAGATGACGATCGCCACTTTGCAATGCTGCTGAAAGCTGCTTCACATCAGTCGAAGATTCGATGGCGCGACGGGCGGCACGCTCGGCAGCGAACTCCGTATCGTGGGCATCGACTGGAGCCGTCGACTCCTGGCCGACGTAAGTTGCACGGAACAACTCGGACTGCGTCCCTCGCCCACCGACTGTGAAGTACAACGCCCCATCGTGGCCAACGGTCACATCGGTCAGCGGCAGCGGTGTGCGTGAGATGAACTCTTCCTTCACGCCCACATAGCTGGCCCCCTGAGGCCGAATGTGAATGGCGTACATCGTGCCAAAGGTCCAGTCGCAGATGTACAGGGCCTGCTGATACTTCGCAGGGAACCTGGTGCCATAACCGAACTCCACACCCACAGGTGAACCGGGGCCAATGTCAACAATTGGTGGCAGGCTGTCGAGATAGTAGGTCGGCCATTTGCCGGTCCCGCTGCGCCAGCCGAACTCGCTGCCGCTGGTGGCATGCACGACGCGCGTGGGACGGTACCATGGCGAGCCCATGTCCCACTCCATGTCGGCATCGTAGGCGAACAGTTCACCATCGGCGTTAAAGGCCATGTCGTAGGGATTGCGGTAGCCGACGGAGAAGATTTCCCACGTCTTGCCGTCGGGGTCGGTCTTGGCAATCCAACCACCAGGAGCGATCACTCCGCGGGCATGCCCATTTGCATCCCATTGACGAGGCAGCAACAGGTCTTCATCCCAGGTGGGCAGAATGCGGCTGGACATCCCTTCGGGCAGCGTCGCCGTCAGCACCTGCTCACGCGGGC